>JBOHUP010000466.1:0-2529 GCA_050734615.1 Candidatus Dormibacteraceae bacterium
ATCTCGGGCAGCCCAATGAAGTCCAGGAAATCCGCGAAACGTGGCAGCCCCTGCAGGATGTTGATCGGCGAGCCGTCGAGGCGGATCCGCGCCAGCACCTCTCGCATCGCGCTGGTCGCGGAGAGCAGTGTCGCGATAGGAAAGATCACGATGGCGTAGCCCAGTTCGACCAGCAGGGCATGGTCGATCGGGGGCGTCTTGCCACCCTCGGCGTAGTTGAAGAGCAGCGGCACCGATGGGAATGCTGCCGCGATGATCCGGATCTCCTGCACCGATTGCGGCGCCTCGACGAAGAGGACGTCGGCGCCGGCCTCGCGGTAGCGGCCCGCTCGATCGATGGCAGCGTCCAAACCCTCCACCGCACGCGCGTCTGTCCGGGCGATGATGTGGAGTTCGGGTGAGACGCGGGCGTCGACCGCGGCGCGTAGCTTCTCGATCATTTCGGCGGGGGAAACCACCTGCTTGCCCTCCATATGGCCACACCTCTTCGGCGCGACCTGGTCCTCGATATGCAGGGCCGCGACCCCCGCTCTTTCGTACTCGCGCACCGTGCGCACGACGTTGATCGGGTTCCCATAGCCCGTGTCGGCGTCGGCGATCACTGGAAGGTCGACCGCCTCTACGATCCGGCGCGCGTTGTCGGCCATCTCCGCCATCGAAACCAGGCCGACGTCGGGCCGGCCCAGGAGTCCGGCCGAGGTCCCAAAGCCGGTCATGTAGACGGCCGAGAAACCGGCCTCCTCGATCAGCCGCGCCCCGAGAGCGTCATAGCAGCCGGGGGCGAGGATGGGCCGCGCACTCTCCAAGAGCGTCCGCAGCCTTGGGTGCGAGCCCGCATTCCGAGTGAGCAGCGGCGCCATCAGCGAATATCATCGCTGGACCGAGTTCGGCGTGTCGCGGCTGATCACCTTCCGGGCTGAGCGATTCCGCTATGAGTCGCCGACCTGCCGCCCTGAAGGTGGCCATAGACTTCAGGCATGCCCGGTGCAGAAGGTTCACTTGCCAATCGGAGCGATGTCCGTGCTCTCACATTCGATGTTTTCGGCACCACAGTCGATTGGCGCTCAGGGGTGGCTGCCGCGGTGCGGGCCGTCGGCGCCAAGAGTGGCCTTCAGGCTGACTGGGAGAAGCTGGCTGACGCCTGGCGCGCGCTTTACGTCCCTTCGATGGATCGCGTGCGAAAAGGAGAGGTGCCTTGGACCAACTTCGATCGTCTTCACCGCACTTCGCTGGATCAGGTCCTGCCTGATCTTGGCCTGGAAAGGTTCAGCCTGGCTGAGCGCGACGAGCTGACCCTTGCCTGGCAGAAGCTGCCCCCGTGGCCGGATTCGAAGCTGGGCCTCGAGCGGCTCGGCCGGCGCTTCACGGTTTCGACGCTGTCGAACGGCAATCGCTCTCAGCAGGCTGCCTTGATCGAGTTCGCCGGCCTACCCTTCCAGCGCATTCTTTCCGCCGAGGACGTCCACCACTACAAGCCTGACCGGGAGGTTTACCTGGGGGCGGTCGCGGCTCTCGGGCTGGAAGCGCGGCAGGTGATGATGGTGGCGGCGCACAAGTCCGATCTGCGCGCTGCCCAGGCGGCCGGCATGCGGGCAGCGTTCGTCCAGCGGCCGCTGGAGAAGGGACTCACCGGAGGGGCAGACCTGTTGCCCGATCCTGACGCGGATGTGCAAGCCACCGACTTTGTCGACCTGGCGGACCAGTTGGGCTGCTAGCGTCACTGTTGCCGGCGGGGCACGTTGGGTCGGGCGCCGCAATCCCTGTGCGGTTGGCGAGCACCGATGGCCATGGCCAGTCAGGCGGGAAATCAGGCAGGTGACAGTGCCGACGGCGCGAGCGGCAGCAGAAGTGCGAAGCCAGACCCCCTTCCCGGTTCGCTGGATTCGATGGTCAGGGCGCCACCATTGGCCTCCGCCAGCTGGCGACCGATGTACAGGCCCAGACCGGGTCCGGAAACGCCATCGAAAACGGGATTGGGTCCGCGAGTGAACGGCTCGAAGATTTGATCCTGCTCCTCCGCAGACAGTCCCAATCCGTTGTCGGCGATCCTGACGATGGCATTCCGGCGTTCGGTTCCAAGCGTGACGACCAGGCGCGGCGGACCGGCGGTATAGGTGAGTCCGTTGCTGATCACGTTGTCCAGGATGCGACCGAGCTGATCCGCATCAGCCTTTACCTGAACAGGAGCGGTACCCAGCTTGGTGACGATCTCCGCCCCGGTGAGCTCGACCCGCGGCCTCGCACGATCGATCGCCTTCTTGACGACGTCCCGTAGATCCACCTCGCTTCGATGTGGCGTGATTTCGCCGGACTCGACCCTCGCCGCGTCAACCAGTTCGTCGACCACGCGTTTGAGGCGCCAAGCCTTGTCCGCCATGACCCTGAGAGCCACGATCCAACGGTCCGGCGGGTGTCCCATTTCGCCATCCGACAGGATGGCGAAATAACTGGTCAGCACGGCGATCGGTGGGTTGAGCTCACCGGCAGCCTGGTTGACGGCCGCCGTCTTGGCTGCGATTGCAAGCTTCG
>JBOHUP010000467.1:0-3897 GCA_050734615.1 Candidatus Dormibacteraceae bacterium
GCGCGCTGTATCACCGCTGCCAGCGCGATCCCCAAGCCGCGGACGCTGTCGCGCGCGTGGCGAAGGCGCACGGAATCGGCCTGCTCGGGCAGCCCGGCTTCGAGCTGCTTCGAGCGGCCGGGCGAGCCGGCATTCCAGCCTATCGAGAGGGGTTCGCGGACCGCAAGCTGCTCCCCGACGGCAGGCTGGCCCCGCGCGACCAGCCCGGCGCAATGCTCGATGCCGTGCGCGCCGGCGAGCAGGCCGTGCGGCTGGCTCGCTCGGGTGAGGTGGACAGCATCTGCGTGCACGGCGACACCAAGGGAGCGAGCCGGATCGCGGCGGCGGTCCGCCAGGCGCTGCGCGAAGCGGGAATCGAGACCGGCCCCCTAGTCCTCAAGTAGTGCCGCCGGCCGAGATCTTTCTCCTCAAGCTTGTCATCACGCCGGTGCTGGTCGGCGCGGCGAGCCTCGCGAGCCGTCGCTGGGGCTCGGAGGTAGGAGGCTGGCTGGTCGGCATCCCGTTCACCTCGGGACCGGTCGCGCTCTTCCTCGCCCTGAATCCCGGACCGCGCTTCGCCGCGACGGCCGCGGTCGGGATCATGGCCGGCACGGCTTCCCAGGCCGGCTTCTGCCTCGCCTATGCCTGGGTCGCTCAACGCCGCGGCTGGCCGGCATCGCTGGTCGCCGCCACGGCCGTCTTTGTGGTCGTCACGGTCCTCCTTGACTTTTTCGTGCCGGCGCCCCTCCCCACATTCGTGGCGATGGTCGCCGTGCTCGTCGTGTCGCTGGCGCTCATGCCCGGCCGCCCCGCCGCCGCAAGCCCCCAGATCCGGTTTCCGCATTGGGACATTCCCGCCCGCATGCTGGTGGCCACTTCATTCGTCGTGATCCTCACCGGCGCCGCGCCCCTGCTCGTGCCGCGCCTGGCGGGCCTGATCGCCCCTTTCCCCCTGTACGCCGCCGTGCTGGCGACCTTCGCCCATCGCATCCAGGGAGCCTCGCCGGCCGTGGGCGTGCTGCGCGGGCTGCTCCTCGGCCTTTTCGGTTTTGCCGGGTTCTTCCTCGCCCTCGCCGAGCTGCTCGCCGGCCACGGAATCGCGCTCGCCTTCATCGTGGCGATCACCGTGGCGCTGGTCATTCAGGGAGCGTCGCTCACCGCCGGGCGGCGTCTTGGCATCGCATAGTTGTGCCGATGAGCGCCACGATCAAAGAGCTCTCCGAAGTCCATGAGCTCCGCGAGCTGGCGGACCTGCTGGCGGTCGTCTGGGGCCGACCCGGTGAGCCGTCGCTCGACTCGGACGTTCTCAAGGCGCTGTCCCACTCGGGCAACTACGTCGCGGGCGGCTACCAGGAGGGACGCCTGATCGGCGGCCTGGTCGGCTGGTTCGGCGGCATGCCGCCCCATGAGCTGCACCTGCACTCCCACATCCTCGGCGTCATCGCCGGCAACGAGGCGCGTGGCCTAGGTTTTGAGCTCAAGCAGCATCAGCGGCGCTGGTGCCTCGAGCGCGGCGTGAAGGTGATGGAGTGGACGACGGACCCGGCAGTGCGCCGGAACGCGTACTTCAACCTGAGCAAGCTCGGCGCCCACGCGCCGGCGTATCTCGTCGACTTCTACGGCGAGATGGCCGACGGCATCAACGCCGGGGAGGAGTCCGACCGCCTGCTCATCCGCTGGACGCTGGATGCGGCGGAGGTCGAGGCCGCTGCCGCCGGTCATCCCTCGGTACCCGACCTCGAAAAGCTGCGCGGCTGGGGTTGCCCCGCCATTCTTGCCGTCGGCCAGTCCGAGGAGCCGGTGATCGATCGCTCCTCGGCGCGCATCCTCCTGTGCCAGGTTCCGGAGGACATCGTCGTCATCAGGCGCAACGATCCAGGCCTTGCGCGCGAATGGCGCATGGCATTGCGCGAGGCTCTCGGCGGATCGCTGGCCTCGGGCTATGAGATCGCCGCGGCGACTCGGTCGGGCTGGTACGTCCTGGAGAAGCAATAGACTTTTCCTGTGCTGCAGGCAGGGGACAAGGCTCCCGATTTCAAGCTTCCGACGACCGGCGGCCAGGAGGTGAGCCTGGGCGACGCGCTCGAGAAGCACCGCGCGCTCATCTTCCTTTTCTATGTGCTCGACTTCACCGGTGGTTGAAGGACCGAGCTGACCGAGTTTCGGTCCAGGAATGACGAGGCGGTGGCCAGCGGAGTCGGGATCTATGGGATCAGCGTCGACTCCGTCTTCTCTCACACGGCGTTCGCGAAGGAGCTTGGCGGCCTGCCCTACGAGCTGATCGGAGACTTCGAGCGAAAGATGGTGACCGACTACGGCGTGCGGCGCGACGACGTCGCGGGTTACTCCGGCATGGCTCGGCGCTCGATCTTCGTCGTCGATCGCGACGGGGTCGTTCGCTGGACCTGGGTGGGATCGCGGGAGCAGCCGCAGCCTGATTACGACGCCGTGATCGAAGAGGCGAAAAAAGCGGCCGGCCGCGCATCGTGACGGATGCCGCTCACGTGCGCGAGCGTGTCGACGAAGCGTGGACGCACCTGTCGGAACTCGTCGATTCGATGGACCCGCAAATGCTGGCCATCACGGGTCCCGATGGATGGGCGGTGAAAGATCACCTGGCGCACGTCGGCGCCTGGGAGCAGTCGCTGCTGGCGATCTTCGAAGGACGCGACCGCGGGGTGGCCATGGGCCTCGCTGACGTCGAAGATGACACCGACGCCGTCAATGCAGAGGTGTGGAAGCTGCACCGCGACAGGTCCCCTGAGGCCGCGCTCGCCTACTTTCGAGAGTCGCACGCCAAGCTGACGGCCAAGCTCGGCAGCCTGGATGACGCGGCCCTCGACCTCCCCTACGACCACTATCAACCGGCCTCGAAGGGCGAGGCGAACACCGATCGGCCGGTGCTCGAATGGGTCGCGGGGGACACCTATGAGCACTATCTGGAGCATGTCGACTGGATCCGCAGCCTAATCTCGCAGCGAATCTAGCGCTTCGCGCCGCGCGCCTCGCATGCGCAGCGCGGCCTCGATCGAAGTTTCCGCAAAGCTCAGCGCATCGCCTGGCGCGAGCTGTGCGGCGATCGGCATCCACGCCCCTCCCACCGTCGCGATGACGGGGTAGCCGCCGGCCGTCTGGTGGTCGGCCATCAGCAGGATCGGCCGCCCCCCTCTCGGCAGCTGGACCACGCCCGCCGTCAGGCCAAACGACAGCAGCTCATCGCCGGAGCTGTCGAGGACCGGCCCATCCAGCCGGTAGCCCATCCGGTCCGCCTGGTGACTCACTGCGAAGCCGGAGCCGAAGAACGCACGCCTGGATTGCGGACCGAGGCGGCTGAGATGCGGGCCGGCGATCGCTTGCAGGACGTGGTCGTCGTAGTCGGGCCGGCGATGGCGTGGGAGCTCGCGACCGGCCACGACCGGCGCGATCGGGTCAGCCGCGAGAGCGATCACATCGCCCGCCGCCAAGGGCCGTCCGCTCATCCCGCCTTTTTTCACCAAGACATAGGTGGACTGCGATCCCAGCCAGCGGTCTCCAGCGACGCCGCCGGCGATCGCCACATAGGCGCGCGCGCCCGCTCTCCTGGTACCGAAGGCGAGCTCATCGCCGGCGCTCAAGAAGATCCCGCTCCACATGGCGACCGGGCGGCCGTTGACGCGCGGGTCGAGGTCGCCGCCTGTGATCGCGACGAGGCACGGACGCTCGGCGATGAGACTCGGGCCGCGCAGGGTGCATTCGAGCGTCGCCAGGCCCGGGTCGTTGCCGGCCAGGAGGTTGGCCGCGGCGTGGGCGAACCTGTCCATGGCGCCGCCGGGTGGCACGCCGGCGGCCGCCGCGCTGGGCCGGCCGAGGTCCTGGACAGTGGTGAGCAGGCCAGGCTCTTGCACGCGCATGACGTTCATCGGCTGGCGGCCGCGAAGA
>JBOHUP010000468.1:0-6084 GCA_050734615.1 Candidatus Dormibacteraceae bacterium
CCCACGGTGAGGGGGGCACCTAGGAACGCCGCGGCCCCCCGAGCATCGCTACCGAGAATCAGCGGCACTGTTCCTTTCGGGAAATCCCGACGCGCAGTGAGCTGCGCCTTCTGAGCCTTGAACAATCGCCCGCTCAGACTGTCCTCGAGGGAGACTATCGCCGGCCGCGTATGGAAGACAAACGCTGCCTCCGCCGGGTTCCAGAGTCCGATGGCCCCCAAGCTGCCGCCAACGGTCAGCGAGGCATTCCGTTCAAGGACCGATAGGGTGTCGTCCAGGTCATCGCTGCCAGAGGTTGCAGCGGCGCTGAGCACATAGCTCCGGATCAGTCGCTCTTGCCACACTCTGCGTAGCCAGCCTGGAGGTGAAAAGCCGGCGAAATAGGCCAAACCTGCCAATAGAGCGAAGAGCTCAGTGAGCGAGCCCACCACAGCCGTGAGCGTCGGAAAGACAGCTCCCAGAGCGTCCACCGCAACTCCGAGGCCAAGAAGCCCGGAGCCGACCGCGACCGCCACCATTCGCTGCTGGTTGATTCCTCCCAGGCGTAGCGCGAGCCGGCCAAAACGCACACTGGCGTAGATCTCCAGGCCTGCGAAATACACGAACAAGTACAGAGTCATCCAAAGCGGCAGGGGCCCACTGAGAACCAATATCAGGACTACGAACAGGACCAGACCTGCCTCAGCAACACGCATGAGCCACTTGGAAACGCTTGTGAAGTCGTCCAGCAAACGCAGGAAGAGATACGGAATGCCAAGCAGTAGTGCAATCACCGCGGCGGCGCCCAAACGATTGAGCGAGACGCTCAGCAGGGAAAGGATCCAACCGGCGTTCAGCACCAGCGCCGCCACGCCGAAAAATAGAGCGGTGTCGATTGTGACGCGATTGACCCTCAGGAAGGCGCGCCGGAGCACGAGCACGAAGACCAGTCCGAAAACGACTTCGGTTGCGATTGTGATCAGCTGCGACGAGCTCATCAGCTAGGAGGCGATCGCCTTCTTACCCTGCCTACGCATCAGGGATTCTGGCCCAACGATGTTCGAGGTGGCGGTGCACCAACGCCTCGAAGGCAACGCGTCGATTGAAGGGAAATGCGTTCGGCGAGTGTAAACCAAAGGCTACACGCGAGCTCGAAATTAGAATTGATTCGGCCATTTGTTACTTTGGTGACGACCACAACCGGTGGGGGCTTGACGCCTAGATTGGCCGCTGGTGCATGTCGAACCGGGCACGACCAACTTGTCGTCGGACCAGGGATCAGTCGGATGGGCGAGGTCCGCGCCTTGGTCGTTAGAACCTCCAGGCCACGCCCGCCCCTCTTCCTGGTTCGTCAGGGGGCCAATGCTTCGAGATTTGGCATCACTCCGTCTCGCGGTACAAGCCACCTGGAATCATCTCCGCCATTCGTCGACGTTCGTCATAGTCGACGAAACCCTTCCCGCCAGCGACGACGAGAGTGGGGCTGGGTCATGCGTTGCCAGACATCGCCATAGTTGTTCGTGGCAAAGTCCGCCAGGTGATCGCCGCCGTTTGCGCGCAGCCCCAGGAGAGCGTACTAAGGAAATCGGCGGGCTTGACGAGACGACGCTCGAACGTCTCGTGTTGTGGTCGCCAGGGCAGAAGGCTGACCTGGGCCCAGAACCGCACCTGGTAGTACCTCGACGGCCCTGCCGGGTGGTCTGGATGGTCGACCCTCTGGCAGCCTATGAACCGGCTGGCGCGAACCACAGCGCAGACCTCCTCCAGCACCTCGCGCCGCAAGCACTCTTCCAGGATTCGCCCTTTAGGACCCCACCGCCTGGCAAATCCAGTAGGGCAAACCATCGTTCTCAGTGCCGACTATCACGATTCGACCGTCCGGTGCGAAGCAGAGCCCATACGCTTGGTTAGCGTTTGGAGGCTCGGGCCGGAAGGGTGGATCGAGCCAGGTGATTGTCACTCTCCGACCGTCTATCAAGTGATTCTCGACTATCCGGGGAACTGGCTCCCCGCCGATCCCGGCCTGACCGCCCGGCGGCATGGCACGGTCCATTGATTCCCCCACTGCCCTCGACATCCACGTCACCTCAGCGACCACCACACCCTCGGACTGTTCCATCTTCCGCGCCATCGCCGTCACCCGCGACGCCACGCTCACCGCGAACCCGGGGGCGCAGATGGCCTCCCGATAGAGTCCACTTCCGGCTCATACCGTTCGCAATGCAACGGTAGGCGGCATCCGAGACGCTCGAATGGCCGGCAGCAGGCCAGCGAACGCGCCGATCAGGATGGCCGCGGCGATTCCGCCCGACCACGCCTCGACGGGAATCACGATGGCCCAGCCTTTCGTGCTGGCGTACACGGCGGTTGCGGCCGCCCCGGCCAGCACGCCAACGACGCCACCGGCGACGGCGAGCAAGATCGACTCACTGAGGAACTGGGTCCGGATCTGGCTCTTTGTCGCACCGAGGGCGCGACGGAGGCCGATCTCCGAGCGGCGTTCCAGAACCGAGATGATCATGATGTTGGCGACACCGACGGCACCCACGATCAGTGCCACCACTCCGAGCCCGAGGAAGAGGCTGTTGAAGACCCCCGCGGCCGCGGCCCGTGCGGTGAGCACGTCTGATGGCTGGCTGACGTTCACCTCGTAGGGTGCCTCGGGATTGGCGGTCTGCGCGAGCAACGACTGCACCGCAGCCTCATGACCGGTGGCGGCGCGCACATAGATCGTGCTCGGCGGTCCCGCCTTCTCCGCGGCGCCGACCATGCTGACATAGCCAAGGTATTCCTGGGCGGCCGTATAGCCGATTAAGGCGCTGGCGTCGATGGCGGGCGCCAGGGGCGAGGGGTTCAGGATGCCCGCGACGTTGAACCACTGGCCGCCCAGCCAAATCCGCTGGTCAGGAAGGACCCGGTCGATGCCCAGCTGTCGCGCTGCGACCGAACCGAGCACGGCGACCGGCTCGCTGGCAGTGCCGTAATTGAGCCAGTCGCCGCGTGCGACGCCCGTGCTGAGCACTGAGAGCAGGTTCAGGCTCGTGGCCCGCACCTCGAGCCCACGGCTGTTGGCCGCCGGAATCATCGAGTTCCGATACACCTTCTCGTCCTTCATAAGGGCGGTGTCCGCCACCTGCTGAACGTTGTCCAGGAGCGTGATACGCGCCGGCGCTTCGAGGGGCAGATTCGCTGCCCCTCCTGTGAAGCTCTGTCCGGCCTCGACGGTCAGCATGTTCGTGCCGAGCTGATTGATCTCCGCGATCAGCCCCGCCTGCGAGGAGGCGGACAGCCCGAGGACCCCCACGATCGCTGCCGTTACGATCGCGATTCCGAGCGCGGATAACGCGGCGCGCAGCGGTCGGGAGCGCAGCCCGACACTCGCCACCCGCAGTCCGTCGTCAAACCGCAGTCGTCCGCCCTTGGCACTCAGGGCGCCTCTCCCTTCCCGGTATCGGAGACCACCTGCCCGTCCAGCAGCCGAATCTGGCGAGGCAGTTGATCGGCGAGGCCTGCGTCGTGGGTGATCATGACGATGGTGGCGCCGGCGGCATTGAGCTCGCGGATGAGCTCCATGATCGACTCGCCGGTGGCGCTGTCGAGGCTCCCAGTTGGCTCGTCGGCGAGGATGACCGCCGGCTGACCGACCAGGGCCCGGGCGATCGCGACCCGCTGCCGCTCGCCGCCGGAGATCTTGGTGGGCTTGAATTTCGCGCGTTCGGAGAGGCCGACCCGTTCCAGTGCCTCGTCCGCGCGCCTGTACCGCTCGGCGGCCGGGACGCCGGCGTAGAGCAACCCGTCGGCGACGTTCTCCCGCACCGTTGCATGTTCGGCGAGGAAGAACCGCTGGAAGACAAACCCGATCTCCCGAGCCCTCAGCAGCGACAGCTCGCGGTCGCTCAGGCGCGCCACCTCGACCTCAGCGATCCGGACCACGCCACTGCTGGGCGGTTCCAGCGTGCCGATGACGTGCAGGAGTGTGGACTTGCCCGACCCCGAGGGCCCGACGATTGCCACCAGCTCACCACGCCGGACGGAAAAGGACACCCCTCGGATGGCGGGGACCGGGGGCTGCTCACCATAGACCTTGGTCACTGCCTCCAGCTCCAGAACAGTTTCGCCATTCATGGCGACGGCACCACGACTAGGTCGCCTAGGTGGAGATCGCCCTCGACCTGGACTCGTCCGCCCGCGGTGTCGAACAGGCCGAGCTTCACAGTGACGAGCTCGCGTCGCCCGCCGTCGCGCACAATCTCGACCGCGAACCCCCCGCCGGCCTTCCCGACGAGCGCGGTCACCGGGACGCTGAGGACGTTGTCCACACCCTCGGTCGTGATTTCGACATGGACTGGGGCCATGTCGAGCCCACGCACCTTGCCTGGGTCGTCGAGACTGATGAAGGCCGGGATCGTTGCCTGCCCCGCGTTGTTGTTCTGCCCAGCGGGGACTTGGGCGACTCTCCCTAACCGGTCCACCTTTCCCGTCACCGATGTGTTACCCGGCAGATCGATCCGGGCCAAGTCGCCCGTCAGCACCTGGCCCTGCTGCGACGGATCGAGGGCGACCTGCACCTCCAGAGCGTCAGATGTGGCGTCCATGACCTCTACACCCGGCAAGGCGGAGCCGCCGAGCTGACCGCTCACCTTGGCGATTCGGACGGCCTCGGGCAGGAACACCGCCTGACCGAGATCCACGATCCCGGTCTGATCTTCGCCCAGCTTGGACTGGAGCTTCTCGAGCGCCAACGCGGTCGCCGAGCCGAAGTAGTCGGAGGATGTGTCGAGCTGCGTTCCGGTCGCGTATCCCAGGTTCACCAAATTGGCTTTGAGCTCGGAGACGTCGGGTCCTCTCTCGCCCGCCCACAGGGAGCGGTATGCCGGCGTTGCGCCGCACAGCAGAAGCACCGGATCGCCGTCCACGCGATACAACACGCCTCCGCAGTCGACCTTGTCGCCGGCCTCGGGCAGTTCGGTGTATATCCCGCTAAGCCGGTTGATCACGGGGTACGGCGAGCCGTCCGACTGCGCCCGATAGGTCAGGGTCCCAGCCACGGAGACCATGGCCGAGAGCTTTCCCTGTTGCACCTTCGCGGTATTCGCCGGCGGCTCCTGTGCGGCGGGGGTCACTTGCTTCGGAATCGACGCAGCGACCAGGCCGGCGGTGGCGGTCACGGCAACCACGACGGCAGCTCCGGCCAGGAGTCGCATCTTTCGCATCACCTGCCCCCCGTCACGCCCGCCGCAGCCGCGAAACCGGCGCACTTGTGCATGGCGGCGTGAAGAGAGCTCATCCCAGCCGGCGTTGCCGCGGATGGGATTCGATTCGTATCGATGAGCGGCGCATCTGGTGCGGGGTCCGGGAAGTCGTTCACGCCGTTGTCGCGTATGCATTGGGCGAACTTGAGGGCCGCCTCCTGCTGCTGGGCGCTCCTCTTCTGGCCCGTGAACCCCGCGGGCTCCAGGTCTCTACAGGCAGTGAGAGCCTGCTGGAACGTCGCGCTGTTCGGATCCACCGACGTGCCGTTGACTACCTGTTCTATGGTGAGCGCGCCCGACGCGTCCGGGTCCGGGAACTGGCTGACGCCGTTGTCGCGCATGCACTGGGCGAACTTCAGCCCTTGCTCATGATTGGCTGCCGCGTTGTTGCCGCTGCTGGTCTCGGTGGGTGCGTTCGAACAGCCGGCGAAGATCAGGGCGAGCATGGCAAGGGCGGCCAACGGCAGCGCTGTACTCATGTCTCTGCCCCGGGCGGGAATCCGACGGGGCCTTGTTTGTGCTGGTTCGCTGTCGGTCATGCCTCCAGTCAAGGCAGAGTGGTGTTGCCGGCACGTATGAGATTTTCGATACGACGGCGATATGCTCCGGCTGGGTAGCATCGCCAGGAATGCGTGTGTTGATCGTCGAGGACGAGCCCTATATGGCAGAGGCCATCCGCGATGGTCTACGCCTGGAGGCGATCGCCTCCGACATCGCCGGTGACGGCGAGACCGCTCTGGAGCTGCTGAACGTCAACGCCTACGACATCGCCGTCCTCGACCGGGACATCCCTGGGCCAACCGGCGACGAGATCGCAAGAGGCATCGTCCGCTCGGGCAGCGGCATACCGATC
>JBOHUP010000469.1:0-11088 GCA_050734615.1 Candidatus Dormibacteraceae bacterium
GCGTCGGGCATCGGCCGCTCCATGAGCATCACCTCGTGGCCGGCGTCGCGCGCGGCGCTGACGAGATCGACCAGGTCCGGCGTGCGGTCGAGCTCGCGGACTCTGACCTCAGCGGCGGTGATCACGCTCGCTTCTCGATGTGCTCTCGCGCGGCCCGCAGCAGGGTCCGCTCGAAGTGATGCCGGACGAGGGTCCCGCTTGCCTCGAGCAGGTCGTTGAACGTCTCGAGCAGCCGGCGCTCGGCGGCTTCCGTCGCCCCACCTTCGGCCTGGATTCGTTCACGCACGTGGCGGTCGAAGAGGTCGACCGCCTGGCGTGCCGTCCGGTCGACGGCCGCCGCGTAGTCCTTGCCGAGCTCCAGGAGCGCCCCCAGCGGAACGCCGGCGGCGATCAGCTTCATGCCGGCGGCGATCGCCTCAAGGTCGTCGGCCGGATAGAGGGGCTCGTCGCCGCCAACGATGGGAACCAGGAGGCCGGCCTGCTGGAGGCTGAGCAGCAGCGGCTCGGCCACCCCGCTGCGTCCGGCCAGCTCGCTCAAGGTGAGCGCTTGAGGGGCGGCCGGGTGCGTGACCGCCGCGACCAGCGCTTCGTCCGACGCTTCCAGCTCGCCTGCCAGGAAACGCTGGATGACCGTGAGGCTGAAGCCCTGTTGCTGGAGCTCTTTGATGCGCCGCAACCGGTCCACGTGCCCCTGGCCGTACCAGGTAACCCGGCCTTCCCGCCGGGGCGCGTCGAGCAGCCCTTTGCCCTGGTAGAAGCGGATGGTGTCCACCGCGACCGCGGCCGTCCTGGCCAATTGTTCGATCCGGTACTCCATGAGTGGATACTCGCACAAAGGCTCGACGGTGGGCCTGCGTGGTGGATGCCGGCCTCGCCGGGCTCTGATCAGGGGGTCGTCGAACAGCTGGCTGATGCGGCGGCGGCTGGGCGATCGGCGAGCGTGAGAGGCAGGGTGCTCGTGGTGCCGTTACGCAGCACGCTCAGCTGCACGGTGTCGCCAGGTGCGTGAGGTTGGATCACCCCACCCAGCGTCTCGCCGTTGTTGAGGTCAACCCCATCGACCTTCTGAATCACATCGCCCGGCTTCAATCCTGCCTTCGCAGCCGGGGCGCCGGCAACCGTGCCCGTGATCAGCACGCCGTAGCCGCCCATGTCGGTGCCGCCGGCCAGGGCGGCGTCCTCCGACTGGTAGCAGACGCCCATATATGGGTGTCCAGGGGCGCGGCCGGCGATCAGATCCTGGGCGATGCGCTTGGCGATCAGGCTCGGGATGGCGTACCCGATGCTCTGCGCCGTGGTGGCGGTCGCGGTGTTGACCCCGATCACGTTGCCGTCGGCGTCGGCCAACGGACCGCCCGAGTTGCCGGGATTGATCGCGGCGTCGGTCTGGAGCACGTCGGGCAGGCTCTCGGCCACCGTGCCGTTGCCACCGCCTGCCGAGATGGTTCGATGAAGAGCGGAGATGATCCCCGCCGTCACGCTGCTCTGGTTACCGAGCGGACTGCCGATGGCGACGACCTGCTGGCCGGCCACAAGCTTGGTCGAGTCGCCGAACTGGGCGAGCGGCAGCGACTCGTCCGTGACCTTCACGACGGCCAGGTCCTGGATCGGGTCATTGCCCTGCACGGAGGCGGTGAAATGACGGCCGTCCGGCATCAGCACGACGACCTTGGTGGCACCCTGAACGACGTGGTTGTTGGTCACTATGTAGCTGGCCCCGTTCTGGTGCGCGATGACAAAGCCGCTGCCGATCCCGTTGCTGCCGGTGAACGTGACAATGATCTCCGCCACCGCCGGTCCGAGCACTTGCACCACATGGGCGGGATCGAACGAGCCGCCGGCCACGGGCGCGGGGCTGACTATGGGCAGGGTCACGACCGGCGTCGGCTTGGGCGATGGGGAGCTTGGGTTGCTGCCGATCGGATGGGTCGTGCATGCGGCCAGTACAAGGGTGGACGCCACCATGGCCACGATTCGCGCGCGCCCCAGCCTATCCATATGTGTTCCAGTAATACATCCGATCGAGCCATTGCGGATCTTCTCGATATGCTCGCGCGAAGGATTGCACCGAATCAACGTAGTTGTAATCGAGGTTGTAGTGGTAGATCGCGTTCCGCATGTCATACGGCGCACCGTTGTGGACCAGCAACCGTGCCGCGGCCAGGATGGCGTCGTGAGGATCGCTGATGTTGCCTCCCTGCCCGTACTCGATCCACGTCCCCGGTTCGAACTGCATCGGTCCGATCGCGCCGGCCGACGAGGGCCCGTTGACACGTCCGAAGTTGCTCTCGATGAAATTGATGGCCGCCAGGTAGCTTGCGTCGACACCATATTTCTGCTGCGCCTCGAGGTAGTACGAGCGCAGCGAGCTCACTGGACTGGCGTCCGAGTAAGGGTGCATGAAATGGACATTGACCAGGTAGTACTGGTCGATGCCGGCCAGGATGTACAGCGAATGCAGCGCAGCGATGGTGTCCGCGAACGCTGCCTGCAGGTTTGACGGCAGCAGCGGGACCACGGCCGACTCGACGCTCGCGTAGCCGGCCAGCTCGTAGAGCCGAAGCTCCTCCTGCCGGGCCGCGACCCGAAAGCCGTACTCGGCGGCGTCAAGAGCGAGTTCCTTGCGCAGCGTATCCGCGAGGGTCGAGGGTTGTTCGCCGCTGACCTGCTGGATCCTGATCTCGGCATCGCGCATCGCCGCTTCGGCAGCGATGATCCGTGCGGCCTCGTGGTGCGCGCTGGGAGCCGTGCCGGGGTCCTGCGCGTGGGCGGTGGCCGGCAGCGCGGCGAGGACCACCGCGACCAGGGCCGCCGCCGTGGCGACTCGGATCAAATCCCAGACTAGGCCGTCTGCGCCGCTTCGATCTTGAGCGGCTCGAGCACGGGCGGAAGTGGGATCTCTTCGGGATACGGATCCGCAGGCGTCGGCGCGCGCAGCCCGACCGAGTCGAGCAGGCCTCCGATCTCGTCGCCCACCAGCTCGCCCTGCGCCATCAGCGCTTCGGCCGCAAGGTCGATGGCTTCCTTGTTGACGTACATGACGCGCCAGTCGTCGATGAAAGCCGATCCGAGCACCTGCGCTACAGCCTGGCGTGAGCGTCCGCTGCCAAGCGCCCTCGAGACCGGGCTCTGCGCACCGAGAAGCTCGCTGTCTCCCATTGACGCGGCGGCGGAGATCAAATACTCGCCGATGCTGACCGCCAAGCGTGACTGTTGAGCCGACAGCGGATCAGGTCCCATGCCCCAGACGGCGATCATGGAAGACGCCAGCGTCGTCGCCTGGATGAGGTCCATGCTCACCCCGGTCGAGTTCTCGCCGTAGAAGACGCGTTCGGAGGCGATCGCTCCGAGGCCGTGACGCAGCTGCCCGGCGGCCTGCGAACGGAAATGCGAGAACTCCTCTTCCTTCTCGACCGCGCGGTGATGCCCGAGGGATCCGGAACGCATGCGGATGGAGAGCCGGACCGACACCGCGTCGGGCAGGAAGTAGCGCGCCGCCACAGCGTGACCGAGCTCGTGTCGAGCCACCGCAAGCCGCTCCCGTTCCGTGTACACGACGGGATGGGCAAGCCCGGCTTCGATGTTGCCCATCGACTCGCGCATGTCCTTCCATGTGAATGCATCGCGCCCGTCCTCGAACGCGTACATGAGCGCGAGCGACGTGGCCTGCTCGATCATCGCGGGCGAATATCCGTCGGTCACGCGCGCGAACTCGTCGCGCCTCGCCGGCGTATCGAGCTCCGAATCGTGCTTCTTGCGAGAGAAGTAGAGCTCTGCGATGTCCTTGCGGTCTTCCTTGGCCGGCATGCGGAAGATGATCTGGCGACCGAATCGCCCAGGCCGGGTCACCGCCTCGTCGAGGACGTTGGGCCGGTTGGTGGCGCCGACGAACAGGATGTTGTATCGCGGCGCCTTCAGCAGAGGGATGCGCAATGACAGGCTGCTGCCGTTGACCCCGATCTTGCGCGGGATGAACAGGCCGTCCAGTGAAACGTTGATGAAGCGTCGCAAGAACTGCTTGAAGAATCCGGGGTTGTCGACGCCGTCCATCAACACGAGCAGCGTGTTGAGCCCGAGCTGGCCGCCACCGAACATTCCGCCCAGCCCACCCGCGCCGCCGCCACCCATGCCGCCTCGACGCGTGCCGAGGGCGTCGAACTCATCGATGAAGACGATGCATCCGCTCCATCGCTTGGCGCGGGACTTGGCGGCGCGCATGGTCATGAAGACGTTGAGCGCGTCCATGCCCAGGAACATTCCCTGAAAGGACGAGCCGGACGTGATGATGATCGGTACGTGCATCGATGACGCGATGCCCTTGGCGAGCATCGTCTTGCCGGTGCCGGGAGGACCAACCATCAAGACGCCGCGCTCGCGCTTGCCGCCGGCTCTGACGTAGTTGCGGCCCTGGTCCATCAGGCGAAGGATGCGGCGCATCTCCTCGACTGCCGACTTCTGGCCGCGGACATCGTCGATGCTCACGCCCCAGTTCGCTTCGCCGGGGTCGATGTAGGTGCGTCCGATCCGCCCGTAGATGAAGAAGGCGCCGAAGAAGATCATGAAGTTGACGACCATCAAAGCGAGGACGTAGAAAAGCTGCGGCAGAACCGCGCCAAGGAACGTCGGAAGAGCCGTGATCGCGTCGGCCGGCGCGAGCCCGAACGCCACGTAGGCGGTCCCGAAGTAGAGCCCGAACAGAACCGCCAACCAGATCATGCGGCGCCAGAAGATGGTTCGGTTCGTCTCGATGGTGCGCTCTTCCGGTTTGTTCTCCGGGGCGATTCGCTCGCTGAGGATCAGCCACCGCTTGAACAGGGTGAAGATGCCCCGCGCGATGACCATGGTGATGATCGCGTAGACGATCGACCACGCGATGCCCAGCTGCAGGAAGATCAGGGCGAACGCGAAGGCCGAGCCTCCGAGGAAGAGCGTGAAGATCCAGAAGATGATCACGGCGGGTCACTCACTATACGTGGCGAGGTTTCCGCCCGGTCGCGACGCGATGCCCGTCGCCCCCGCACCATGAGGAAAACCACCAGGGCGAGACCGGCGGCGATCACTAGGTCGCCTGGGCTGTACGCCTCGGGGAACAGCGGCACCGAGATCCAGTCCCCCAGGGCGTTGAGATTGCTCGCGGATCCCATCAACGTGTACTGCCCGATCTCGCCATGCCGGAGCAGCGAGCCCGCCAGGGCGGGCGCCACGGGCATGCGAGCGCCGTTCACCACGATGACCAGCAGGTTCAACGCTCCGCCGGCGGTGACCAACCAGACGCCCGAAAGCAGATCGAAGTGCCAGATGGTCCAGGCCACGATCGCGCCTAGCCCGAGCGCGTAGACGTACTGGGCGCCCTCGATGTGATTGAGCGGGGTGAGCAGGACGGCTGCCCTGATCACCACGGCCGCGACTAAGACCAGCGGCCAGCGAACACGAATGCGGGCGAGGTTGTCGATGCTCCCGCCGGTGACCAGCCCGCCGACCAGACCAAGGACGATCGCAGCCAGCCAAAGCACGGCGATCTACTCGGCGGCGAGTCGCGAGGCGGCTCCCGCCAGGACCTTGACGCCGAGTGGAAGAGCCTGTTCGTCGATGCGGAAACCCGGCGAGTGATGAGCGGTGGGCGCAATTCCCGCGGGCATCGCTCCAAGCATGAAATAGCAGCCCGGGATTCGCGTCAGGAACTCGGCGAAGTCGTCGCTCACCGTCAGCGGCCTGCCGAGCAGGTTTGCCTTGTCGCCGACGAGCTCGCGCCCCACGTCGAGGACGGTGCGCGTCACATTCGGCTCGTTCATCAACGGCACGGTGCCGTGGACCAGCTCCACGTTGGTCTCGACCTCGAACTCGCTTTCGGTCTCGTGCAGCAGGTCGTGCAGCCGTTCCAGGGCCAGCACGCGCAAGGAGTCGTTGAAGGTGCGCAGGCTGCCCTGGACCAACACGCCACGGGGCACGATGTTCCATGCGCCGTCGCTGCTGATGTTGCCGACCGTGGTGTGGCACTGCACGCCGTCCTGCTCGAGCCCCTCGACCACTGTGTGCAGGCGCTCGAGGAAGAAGGCCTGCGCGGCAAGCACGTTGCCGCGGCGGCCCATCATCCCGCCGTGCCCGCCCGGTCCGGCGAACCTCACGTCGAACGCATCCGAGCCGGCCCACATCAGGCCGGGCTTGGTGATCACCGTTCCGGATTCCATGAAGCTCACGACATGCAGACCGATCACCGCATCCGGATGGTTGTCGTCCAGCAGGCCGCGAGCGATCATCGCCTTGGCCCCTTCCACTATCTCTTCCGCCGGCTGGAAGACGAATAGGTACTTGCCGCTGACGTCCCAGATGCGATCGACCAGTGTTCGAACGACCCCGACCATGATCGCCGTGTGCGCGTCATGGCCGCATGCGTGCATACGCCCGTCGATACGCGAGAAGAAATCGACGCCCGACTCCTCGTGGATGGGAAGCGCGTCGATGTCCGCGCGCAGCATCACGGTCTTCCCCGGCCTGCCCGTGTCGAGCAAGGCGACCACGCCGGTGTCGGTCGGGCAGGCTTTGATGTCGAGGCCAAGCTGCTTGAGCCGGTCGGTGAGGACACGCGTGGTCTCATGCTCCGAGAAGCTGATCTCTGGGTGGCGGTGGAACTGGCGCCGCAGCTCGATGACCTCGTCGACCACCGACCGGCTCGGGAGCGGGGTGGTGGCCTGATCGTCACTCATGGACGGTCACGAGGCTATAGCCGCGTGCCGATGCGCGGACGAAATTCGGGCCGAGGCCCGGCTCGAGCTCGTCGAGCCGCCGGCGCAGGGTGAGCAGCGCGGAATGCACTGTGGAGTGGGCCGCGTTGGTGCGAAACAGGCCCGCATCGATGAGGTCTCGCGCGGTGGCCGGCTTGGAACCCTGGGCGAGAAAGAGCACGATGGCGGCCTGCTGCTGCGTCAGCCGGATCTCCTTGGCGCCCAGCTTGACGCTGCGCCGGGTCGGGTTGAACTCCAGCCTGCCGAAGCGATAGCTTCCCGGCCTGCCGGTGCCACGCTCCACCAGGCGAGCGGCCAGGTCGGAGTAGATATGAGCCATGGGCACGTTGCCTTTCACGAAGTACGAGCTGGCGCCGAGCTCGTATGCCTTGCGGATCGCGGCCGAGTTGACCTGGGCGGCTGAAAGCACGATCACAGGCAGGCCCGGATGGTGCCGCCGGATCCAGGTCAGCAGCTCGAAGCCGGAATCTTCGCCCTCGTCGAGCACCAGGTCGAGGAGCACGGCGGCCACGCGCTCGCGTTCGAGCAACTCCATCGCCTCGGGTGCCGACGACGAGACCGCCGGCCGGTAGCCGAGATCGTGCAGGTCGATCTTCAGCTGCTGCTGCATGGCTGCCTCGTCCTCGACGATGAGAACCGCGGAGCCGAGCACGTCCGCCGGGCGGTAGACCTCAAGGCCAGGGGGCAGCGGAGGCAGCCGGACCTCACGATTTCGGGCTGGATTCGTGCGAGGCTTATCGATGCTCTGATTTTCCAAGGTCTCGACCTATATGATTTTTTACGATTATTCTCACGATCTGAACACTCAAACTCAAAGGGGGCAACTCATACTTTCGGCCGGACCTGGCGTCAATTGGAAAAACAAAGGGGAAAGATGGGGATGACTTGGAGGATTAGGGTCCGCGGTGTGGTTTTGGCCGTTTCGGTTCTCGGCGCGCTTGCGATCGCGTCGGGCGCGGACTGGACGGACCTCTTCGCCTGGTTGGGTCTGTGGTTCTGGTAGCTCAGAGGCTGACCAACTAGGAGGCTGAGTTCTGGCGCTCTCGAGAGCGCCGGATGGCGGGAGGCAGGAGGGCATACAGGTCGGCGCGGTCGACTGCTTTGCTCATGTAACCGACCACGTCGGGGTCGTCGGTGCCCGAAGGGAAGACGGGATACGCGGTGTAGAAGATGACAGGCACCTTCTGCCCGCGTGCCCTGAGCTCGTTGAGAAGCCCCCAGCCGTCCATCGGCTCGGGCAGCATCAGGTCGATGATCGCGACCTCCGGCATTTCAGTGCGCGCCAGCTCAAGCGCCTGGTCCGCGTCCTCGGCCATGGAGACGCGGTAGCCGAGCATCCGCAGGTCGGTCTCCAGGATGACGCGCCAGGCCCGTTCGTCATCGACCACGAGCACCGAGGAGCCCCGAAGGTCGGCCGGCGTGGGTGCGATTGGCTTAGGCGGGGTGAACGGCAAGGTGATTCTGGGGCAGTATATCGGTGCTGATGCCGAATCCCGCCCGGCGCCAAGCCGGGCCACACGCGGCGACCGGAACGGTAAAACGCCCTTCCGCACGGGCCAAGGCAGTGCCGAGGAGACCCAGGGACCCGCGCCCGTCGGCCGCCGCTCTGGTCCACGAGCTCGGCAGCTGCGTCACCGAGGCCGACCTGGTGCAGGTCCTATACCGAGGGGTGCTCCCTGAGTTCGGATACGACGTGCTGAACCTCCACGTCCTGGAGCGGGAGGGCTGGTATCACTCAGTCGCGATCGACTCAGGCGTCTTGCAGGACGTCCGTCGCAGGCCGTTGAAGGAGTCCACCTACGCCAAGAACTACTCGAGCCCCAAGACCGCGGTCGTCCCGACAGAGTCGTGGCGGCAGGAGAAGGGCAAGGGGCCGGGAGTCGGACGCACGACGAGGTTTGCGATCTGGGTGCCGGTGAAGCACCAGGAGGAGGTGATCGGAAGCGTCATCTACCAGTCCTACAGGAAGCGCAGGGTGCCGGAAGCCGAGACGGCGTTCCTGGAAGAGGTCCATCGCACGCTCGGCGTCCTCCTCGCCAACGTATCGCTCAACGAGCTGACCCGGAACCAGGCCCGCCGTCTCGAGGCTTTGAACAGCATCGCCCGCGCCATGACCTCGACGCTTGACGAGACGAGCGTCCTCACGGGTCTCTACGCGACGCTGCGCGAGCTGCTGCCGGTGGACGCGCTGGAGATGGTCAGCATCCAGGGTGAAGCAGACCGGGTCAAGCTCCTCCATATCGAGGCCGAAGCCGCCGTGAGCTCGCGATGGCTCGCCAAAACCTCATCGCTCGCCGCGACGGCCCGGTCGGTGGCCCGCCACGCGAGGCCTTCGCTTGTCCACTCCCCGTCGTCATCCCTATGGGTGCCGCTCAAAGAGGGCGGGGAGGCGCGAGGCGCGCTCGGCATCACCTGCAGGCAGGCCTACGCATACGAGGATTCGACTGCGGCGTTCATGGAGCTCGTGTCCGACGAGGTCACCCTGGCGCTGCGGAACGCACGCAGCTATGAGGCGCTCGAGGACCAGAAAAGGCGCCTCGAGGTCGTCAACACAATCGGCCGCCGCCTAGCTTCGAGCCTGGACCGCTGGTCGATCATGAGGACGTTGCGCGAGGAGCTCGGCAAGTTCCTGAGCTTCGACGGCTTCATCCTCGCCGCCGTCACCCAGACCGCCGACGGGCCGGTGGCTGAGGGATACCAGTATGTCGCCGGGATGGAGGAGGTGGTTCCTCCGGTCCCGCTGGCTGTCACCGGCCCATCGCGCGAGGCGTATGAGTCCGGCGAGCCGGTGCTGGTTCGCAACTCACCCTGGGCTCGATCATTCGAGCGCAGCGAGCTCGAGCGCGAAGGATGGACGGTGGGCCGGGGGGCGGCGGTGTTCGTCTCCGGTCCGCGCACCGACCGCCGGCTGGTCTCGCGTTCGTTCGTGTGGGTCCCCGTGCTGAGTGGCGAACGGATCACGGCTCTGCTTTCGCTTCAGTCTTATCACGCCGCCGCGTTCGAAGAGTGGCACGTCAAGTTGCTGCAGGACATCGCGGCGCACGTGAGCCTCGCTCTGGCCAACGCCGATCACTTCGCCCAGGCCCAGACCGAGCGGGCGAGGCTGGAGGCGCTCCACGTCCTCGAGATGGCGGTGGCCAGCGCATCCGACGAGACTCAACTTGCGGATGCCGTTTTCAGCGTGGTCAGCGAGTACCTGGGAGCGACCCACATGGCGCTCGCATACCTCGACGTCGCCGGCAACATGGCCGGCTTCACAGGAGAGCGCGGCTCGAAACCCAACGAGGTCGGCCCGGTGCCGATCGACCGGGCGCCGTTCTTCCGCCGCATGATCGAGCAAGGTGGCGAGGTGGTAGAGCCTCAGGCGGCGGACGCCCCAGAACTCGACGGACAAATCGGCCAATTCATCTTCACTCAATCGCCCAGCCACGTCGTGTGGGCGCCGATCACGCAGGACGAGCGCGTGATGGCGGGCCTCGTGGCGATGCGCAATGACGGCGGCCGCTTCGTGGCCGTTCACCTGAAGCTGCTCGAGGCGGCTGCGCCCGTGGTGGGCATCGCCCTGCGCACCATGCGCCTGCACCACGCCAACGAGATCGCGCTCGCCCAGTCTGTGCGCATCCAGGAGCTCGCGGCGCTGGCGGGCCATGAGCTGATCAGCGTGGTGACCAACATCGCCGACCAGGCCCGCACGATGCTGGAGTCGCCCGGCGCCGTGTGCTGGGCGTTCGACACCGAAGGTCGCATCACTGCGACCCGGGGCAGCGGCGACCCGGCGGCCGAAGAGGTGCTGGCCTGGGCGGGCATGAACACGGAAGACCGCCAGGTCCCGCCCGGCCTTGTCAGCGGGAGCAACCACGGCCAGGCCTGGAGCCTCATCCCGCTGTGGTATGGCGACCGCCTGGTCGGCGCCATCGGCTCCGTACACGCCTCCACGCTGGTTGCCGAGCCCGGCTCGGCCGCGCTCGAGTTCGCCCGCCATGCCGCGATCACCATCGAGAACTCCCGGCTGGTCGCCGAGACACGCGGTCGCATCCGGACCCTGGAGGCGGTCGCGGCGTTCGCCGAGCTGACCCCGACCGAGCCTGACCGCGCGCGATCTGAGATGGCCCGGCTGGTGAGCCGCGCGCTCGCCGGTTCGCAGGGCGAGCTCTGGCTGCTCGAGGACGGGCAGCTCGTGCGGCGGGCCGACAACGGCGACGAGCAGCCCAAGGTGCCCGTGAGCGACAGCGCTCAGCTGCTGCGCGCCCTCGCCGCGCCCGCGGGTGGCCGCCGCTTGCGAGCGCTGCTTGACCTGCTTGGCTCTCCGCAAGACGCGTTCGCGATCCCCATCCAGGTGGAAGGG
>JBOHUP010000470.1:0-6695 GCA_050734615.1 Candidatus Dormibacteraceae bacterium
GTCCTGCTCCATGCCGACGATCTCGGTGATGGCGGTCACCTTGCGCGAACCGTCGCGCAGCCTGCTGAGCTGCGCGATCAGGTTGATCGCGCCCGCCACCTGCTGGCGGATGGCCCTGATCGGCAGGTCGACACCGGCCATCAGGACCAGGGTCTCGAGCCTGGCGAGGGCGTCACGAGTGGTGTTCGCGTGGAGGGTGGTCATCGAGCCGTCGTGGCCGGTGTTCATGGCCTGCAGCATGTCCAGCGCTTCTCCGCCTCGGCACTCGCCGACGACGATCCGCTCGGGACGCATGCGCAGCGCGTTGATGACCAGGCGCTGGATGGTCACCTCGCCCTCGCCGTTGATGTCCTTGGGACGGGTCTCCAGCCGGCAGACGTGCTCCTGGTGGAGCTGGAGCTCGGCGGCATCTTCGATCGTGACGATGCGGTCTTCGACGGGGATGAAGCCCGAGAGCACGTTGAGGAAGGTCGTCTTGCCGGTGCCCGTCCCGCCCGAGATGATGATGTTGGCCTTGGCCAGGACCGCGGCCTTCAGAAAGCCGAACCCGGCTTCGTTGCACGTCCCGAACCGGATGAGGTCCTCCACCTGGAAAGGGTCGCGGGAGAACTTGCGGATGGTGAGCAGCGGTCCGTTGAGGGCGAGCGGCCTGATGACCGCGTTGACACGAGATCCGTCGGCGAGGCGGGCGTCACAGAGCGGCTGCCGCTCGTCGATTCGCCGCCCGACCGTGCGCACGATGAACTGGATCACGTTGAGCAGCTGGTCCTCATCGACGAACTTGATGTTCGTCAGAACGACCTTGCCCGCCATTTCCACATAGACGTGGTCGTTGCCGTTGACCATGATCTCTGTCACGCGGTCGTCGCGGATCAGGGGCTCGATCGGCCCTAGCTGCTGGTAGTACTCATCGATGTTGATACCGGGGATCCGGACTGCCATTCGCTAGCCTCCGCTCGCGATTTGATGAACCGAGCGCCAACTATACGGTAACCCTCGCGATTGAGATCCCCATTACCGGCCCCGATCCCGCTGCGCGCAATGCGCTTGCACATGCATCCATGGTGGCGCCGGTCGTGGCCACATCGTCCACGAGAAGGATCGGACTGCCGTCCAGGGGCCGTCCGCACCAGGTGAACGCACCCCTGACGTTGCTCAAGCGCCACAGACGGTCGTGGCCGACCTGGGGCGGCGTGGCGCGGGTCCTGGCCAGCTCACCCTGCGGCGCGGCCACGGCGAGCCGCCTACGGAGCTCGCGGGCCAGCAGCTCGGCCTGGTTGAATCCACGCTCGCGAAGCCGCGTCCGGTGCAGGGGGATCGCCAGCACGAATCGGGCGGCCAGGCCCTCGACCGCCAGCCGCTCCGCCATCAACAACGCGAGCGGGCCGGCCAGGCGCCGCCAGCCCTGGTACTTGAAGCGGTGGATCGCCGCCTCGATTGGACCCTCGTAGGCAGCGGCCGACCTCAATCGGGCCAGGTTCCGCAGCCTCGTCCGGCAGCTGCATTCCTTGCGCGCCGATTCAAGCTCGACGCCGCAGCGACGGCAAAGCGGCTCTTCGAGCCGGCGGATGCGTGCGCGGCAGCGTGAGCAGAGCCACGACCCCACGCTCCGGCATCCGCCGCACCGCGGCGGGAGAAGCAGGGCGAGCGCGTCGATGTGCACAAGGCGAGCTTACGGAGCGGGTCAAGAGCGCCTTAACACGTCAGCTGATGACGATCTGGTCTCCAGGCCGCAGGTCGACGCCCTGCGTCGAGCCGGGCGGCAGCTCGAGCACGCTGTGCGCACCCCACTCGAGCCACACGACGCCGTACCAGGGCGGCAGCTTGCGATACACCTTCTTCACGCGCTCACCACGGTCGAGAAACACGGCGTCGATGGCGAAGTTCATGAACATCATATGGATGCCGTTGCAGGGCACGATCCACATTCCACGGCCCGGGTCGAGGCGTTTGCGGAACATCAGGCCCGCTGTCCTCGCGAACAGGTGGCTCGCCATCTCCAGGTCTTCGGCCAGCACTTTGCCTGTCCGTTCGTGAACCGCTCGGCGTCCTGGCATGGCGATCGACACTACCCTATCGAGGTGGATTTCGACAGCGAAGGCGTGCGTCTTTATTACGAGGTGCACGGCCCGGAGAACGGGATGCCGCTGGTGGTGGTCCACGGTTTTGCCTCGAGCTACCGCCTCAACTGGGTCGGCACGCGCTGGCAGGAGGCGCTCACGACGGCCGGGTTTCGTGTCATCGGGCTCGACTGCCGCGGCCATGGTCGCAGCGACAAGCCGCATGACGCGGCCGCTTACCGGATCGACGTCATGGCGGCGGACGTCGACCGGCTGCTTGACGAGGTGGACATTCCGACCGCGTCATACCTGGGCTACTCGATGGGCGCGCGCATCGGCCTGCAGGTCGTGTTGGACTTCCCGCAACGTGTCCGCCGCGCGGTGCTGGGTGGACTCGGCAGCGCGGGCGCGATCGAAGCAGCCGGCGCGATCTCGCACGCCTTGACCGTCGGCGAGCCGACCGAGGATCCGACAGCGGCGACGTTTTACCGGTTTGCGTCATCCAACCCGAGCAACGACCTGCAGGCCCTGGCGGCCTGCATCCGCGGCCTGCAGCCCGATCCGAGCCCGCAGCGCCTCGCCGCCATCACGACCCCGATCCTGATCGCGGTGGGCGACCGCGACGGCCTGGCGCGCAGCGCGCCCGAGCTCGTCGAGCTGATCCCCAGCGCGCGCCTAGTGACCATCGCGGGGCGCGACCACATGGGCGCGGTGCCGGCGCGCGAGTTCAAACAGGCGGCGGTCGACTTCCTGTCGTGGGAATAGGCATACCCCTTCGAGGGCCCTCCCTTCCGATTGGTGACCCTCCCCCGCCTTCCAACCACCAATCAGGCTACGGCCGCTGTCAAGCCAGGCCGTTAACGCCTAGCTCCGCCGGTTGAACCTCACGCGGTGCCTGGTCCTCTGCATGGGCGAGTCCTTCGGCACGATCGAGATCGTTCCGTCTGACTCGAGCACCCCGAGCTGCACTTCTGCCATGTCGCCGATGCCGTGCTCGCGCATCGCCATCTCGATCTCCTCACGGTCGATGCCTTCACGGCGCAGCACATCCGGCAGGCACTCCCCGTTCCTCACGATCACCGTAGGGGCGGGGGTGAGCAGGCGCTTGAAACGCGGCATGTTGTCAATCTTGCCCACGAGGAAGTTGGTGCCCACCAACGCCACGATCAAGATCAGGCCGCCGCCGATCGACGTGTCGGGGCCCGTGATCGCCGGCTGCAGCGCGTTCGCGACAAGAAGGATGAAGACGAGGTCGTACAGGGTGAACTGTCCCACCTCGCGTTTGCCGAAGAGCCGAAGCGCGGCCAGGAGCGCGATGTAGATGACAACGGCCCGAATCATCAGCTCCCACCAACTCACGGTGGGCAGCAAATTGTTGGGAAACGCGACGAGTAGCGCTGGGGTCAGGATCTGGGCTTCATCAGAATGAGCGCGGCGGGGCCGAGCAGCACGATCCACAGTGTCGGGAAGATGCAGCCGACCATCGGCAGCATCATCTTGAGGGTAGCCTGCGCGGCCTTCTCCTGCGCGCGCTGGCGCCGCTTGCGGCGCATCTCGTCGGCCTGGATCCGCAGGATCTTGCCGATCCCCGTGCCGAACTGTTCCGACTGAATAACGGCCTGGATGAAGTTGTGCAGATCGTCGACTCCGCTGCTCCTGCCCATCTCGTCCATCGCCTCCATGCGCGGCCGGCCCAGGCTCACTTCGCGAAGCACCTTGGCGAATTCGTCCGAGAGCGCGTTCCTGTACTTGTCCGTCACGCGCGCGAGGGCGGCATCGAAGCCGAGGCCGGCGTCGACCGCGATGACCAGGAGGTCCATGGCGTCGGGCAGGCTCTTCTGGATCTCGGCTCGCCGGGCGTCAACCAGCTGCTTGAGCCACAGCACCGGGAGGTAGTAGCCAAGGACCGCGCCGATGACGAGCGCGATGGCGAGATAAAGCGGGTTGGCGAGCAGCAGCCCGAGCAGCAGGCCGATGGCCGCCATCACGGCGGCCGCGACGATGCGCACGGCGGCAAAGTCCTCAGGCGTGAGGTTGCCGGGCCGGCCTGCCAGGTCAAGCCTGTTCATCAGGTCCTGCCGAGCCTTTTGCGGCGTCGAGCGCGACAGCAGCGAGCCAAGCCGCTCGATTGAGGGCCGCAGGAAGCGCTCGCTGAACGGGCGCTGCAGCTCGACCTCTTCGAGCGTCAACGGCTTTTCGCCGCCGTACACGGAGAGGCGCTGCTGGACCATCTGCGCCGTGTTGGTGGTCGGAGTGCGGGCGAGGCCGATGAAGATCATCAGCACGCCGCCGGCGCAGACGATTGCGAGCAGAAGGGTCGTTGACATCAGCTCATACCTCGATTGCCACGACGCGGCGGATGATCAGGTTGCCGATGAAGATCATGAACACGCCGAGCGCGATCAGCACCCAGCCGATGAAGTTCTCGAACATCGGGCGGAAATACGTCGGAGTGACGAAGTACATGAAGAGGGCGAGCACCAGGGGCAGGAAGGTGATCAGGGTGCCGGACGCCCGAGCCTGCGCGGTGAGGGTCGCGATCTCGCCTTTGATCCGGACCCGCTCGCGAATCGTGTATGCGATGTTGTCCAGGATCTCGGCCAGGTTTCCACCAACCGTGCGGTGGATCGAGTAAGCGGTCGCCACCAGGTCGAAGTCGGCGCTTGCAATGCGCTTGGTGATGTTCTGCAGGGCCTCGTCCGGCGAGCCGCCGAGGTTCATCTCGCGGACGGCTCGCGCGAACTCGTCCGCGATCGGCGCCACCGCGTTCTTGGCCACCGTGTCGATCGCCTGGGCGAACGAGTAGCCGGCCTTCAACGCGTTGGACAGCAGCGTCAGGGTGTCCCCGAGCTGTGCGTCGAACGCCTTCAAGCGCTGGTTGATCCGGTACCTGACGTAAAAGCCGGGGATCAGGTAGCCGACGAAACCGAAGACGAGCATCTGGATCAGGCCGCCCAACGGAAGGCCGAACCGGATGAGGGAGATCAGCACGAACAGCACCGTGCTCCCGATCTGGATCATGAAGAACTCCGAGGTGCGCAGCTTCAGGTCCGCGCGCTGCAGCTGCTCGGACACCGACGGCTTTCCTTTCTTGGCGTTGCCGCGGCCGACGCGGTCGGCGGCCGGCTGGAACAGCCGGTTCAAGGTGTCGCGCATGCCGGTCGCCGGCGGCAGGGCTTGAGCGCCCGCCGTCGTCACGCCGTACGCCGCCAGGCGTGCCTGGAAGTCCTCTGCGCCACCTGCGGAACGCCGCAGCTGACTGATGCCGACGAACAGAAGGAAGACGCCTGCGAAGGCGATCAACCCGAATACCACGGGGATGGACATCTAGACCTCCTAAACGGTCAGTACAGCTTATCCGGCGAGGGTTGCTTGACGGGGTTGAAAAGAGCCTCGGGTATTTCCTCGCCCTCGGCCTTGAGGTGTTCCATGCGCATCGGAATGACGCCGGTGGCCGAATGGAAGCCGACGGCCTTGCCTTCCGCGTTGACGCCGATCTGCTTGAACGTGAAGAGCTCCTGGAACTGCACGTCGCCGTCTCGAATGCCGATGACCTCGGCGACGCTGACGATACGACGCACACCGCCCCGAAGGCGCGATTGCTGCACGATCAGGTGGATGGCTGCGCCAATCGTTTCGCGGATGGCGCGCGAGGGCAGGTCCTGCCCCGCCTGGAGCACCAGCGTCTCGAGACGCACCAGGCACTCTTTCGGGTTGTTGGCATGGAGCGTCGACATCGAACCATCGTGACCGGTGTTCATGGCCTGGAGCATGTCGAGCGCCTCGCCACCACGACACTCACCGACAATGATGCGGTCGGGCCTCATGCGCAGACAGCTCTTGACCAGCTCCCTGATCGGGACCGCGCCCTTGCCCTCGACGTTGGGCGGGCGGGACTCGAGCTGGATCCAGTGCGGCTGCTGCAGCTGCAGCTCGGCCGCGTCCTCGCACGTGATCAGCCGCTCCGTCTCTGGGATGAACGAGGACAGGATGTTGAGCAGAGTCGTTTTTCCAGAGCCGGTGCCGCCTGAGACCAGGATGTTCATGCGCGCCCTCACGCAGGAGCGGAGGAAAGTCATGATCTCGGGGCTGGACGAGTGAAAACGGTTGACGACGTCCGCGGGACCCCATTTCTCCTTGGAGAACTTTCGGATCGTCAGACACGGGCCTTTCAGCGCGATCGGAGGGATGACCACGTTGACACGCGAGCCGTCCTTCAAACGAGCGTCACAGATGGGCGTTGATTCGTCGACGCGGCGGCCGACCAGGCTGACGATTCGGTCGATCACCTGACGCATCTGTCGTTCCGATTCGAATGTGACTGCGGAGAGCGTCGGCTCACCGGCGCGCTCGACGTAGATCTGCTTGGTGTGGTTGGCCATGATTTCAGTGATGCTCGGGTCCGCGAGCAGCGCCTCCAGCGGACCGAGCCCGAGCACGTCGTCGAGGACCGAGTCGACAAGGCGCTCCTTGTCGTTCTTGGTCATCGTCATCGCGGTGGAGCGGAAATATTCCTCGGCGAGCTCGACGATCTTTTCGCGCACGCCCGGCTTGTTGCTCGAGTCGATCTGGTCGGCGTACTTCTCGATCAGACGGGCGTGGATCTGCACCTTGGCCGCCGTGAAAGCCGGTGTC
>JBOHUP010000471.1:0-2179 GCA_050734615.1 Candidatus Dormibacteraceae bacterium
CGTGAGGACGATCAGAACCCCGCGAACCGCGCCGTGTCGCGCGAAGAACAGCTCCAGCTCCAGCTGCCAGCTCGGCCGATGTTGCTCGTGCCGGCCCTGGACGGCTGCGGCCTGCGCCGCGATCCGCTCCCGGCGTCCCAGCCTGTAGCGCGCGCTCCGAGGCAGCGGTTCGAACGGCACCCTCTCGACGTCGCGGTCGCGAGGTGGTGGCACCTCGAGCGGCTCCCACAGAGGTTGGTGCCGGTGGCGGCGGTACAGCACGAAAGTAATCGTTCCGAGCACCAGCCAGCCGAGGTAGATGAAAGTCGAGTTGGAGATGTTCTGCGACATGAGCTGCGTGAAGACGGTGCCTATGGCGAGGGCGCCCACCAGCGAGATCACCGGGATGCTGTCGCGGCCGAACCGGATGTTCCACGGCATTCGATACGGCCGGTGCAAAGCGGGCTCGATGAACCGCAGCCTCATCACCGACAGGTGTGCCGAGCAGAACGCGAACGTGGCGGCGAGCGCGTACACGGCGCCGAGAAGATCGATCTCATGGGGGCCAACGATGATCCCGGGCAGCACGAGGATGGCGGCGGCCAACCCGAACGCGACGATCGAGAAGTACGGCGTCTTGAACTTGGGGTGCAGCGTGGCGAACTTGTTGGGCAGCAGGTCGACCACGGCCAGCGAATAGCTGAGGCGCGAGATGCCGATGAGTCCGGCGTTGGTCGCGATGACCAGGATGGTGAACGCAAGGATGCCGACCCAGATCCCAGCCCAGAACGCCAGGGGCTGCGCGAACCCGGTGACGATTCCCGCCACAGGGTTGTCCTTCCATGTCGTCGCGAGGTCCGTCGTGTAAGCGCCGCCGGCGCCGAGGTGCACCGGAAAGACGCTCATGCCGATGGTGGGCAAGAACGCCGAGACGAACAGCACGGCAGCGATCACCGCGAATGTCGCCCGAGGCACGCTGCGGCCGGGATTCTTCGCCTCCTCTGACATGTTGGAGATGGTTTCGATTCCCGTGTACGAGACCATCGCAATCGACACGCTGGCGAGGAAGTTGCCCCAGGTCGGCGCTACTCCCAGGTGGACGTTGTGAATCACCTTGCCGATGTTCAGCAATAGGATCAGGCCGAGGACGACCAGCACGAACTGCGTCACGAGGTCGGCCATGGCGAGGGCTAGGTTGAGGACGCTCGACTCCTGGATTCCGATCACGTTCACCACGACCAGGAACAGGATCAGGACGACGGTCGCGCCGACGTGCCAGGCGTCGTTCCCCTTGAGGAGGCCGAACAGCGGGACGTAATTGTGGAAAATGCCAAGGTAGCTGATCGCGAAATACGAGGAGATCGAGACCGTGGCGGTGTAGTTGAGCAGCTGGACCCAGCCGACGAGGAAACCGATCGGTCCGTTGAAGGCGCGCCGCGCGAAGCTCGAGCTGCCGCCGGCGTGGGGAAGGGCGGCGGTTCCCTCCGCATAGTTGAGCGCCGTGCTGACGAAGATCAGCCCGGCCAGAAGGAGGGCGAGCGGCGTGAGCCCGAGCGCGAACGCGGCGGTGACGCCGAGCGCGTAATAAATGCTCGATCCGACGTTGCCGTAGCAGGCCGCAAACAGAGCCGGCGCACCCAGTGTGCGAGGCAGCTTGGCCGCGCGCCTCACCACGATGCGGAGATCTCCGGGTCGCCGGCCGCGCCGGGCGACCGCGTCTGGGCCCATTGGACCGAGGGTAATTGATAGACGCGCCACCCATACGAAATCCATTCGGATTTGGACCGGCGCCTTTTTCGGAGCTTTCACACCCGCCGACCTACTTTGAGATCGTGCGCAGGGCTGCACCCAGCTAACTCGAACGGGCGGAGGTCTCCTGGCGGCCGTCGCCCGCATGGAGCTGGACGCGGGGGTGGCTGCAAAAGTCGATCCGCCCTCTTGGTGTTGATGACCTCTTCGTGTTCGTCCTTCTAGGTGTCAAGTACTCCGAGGTGACACGTGCGCTACCCGGAGAGCGGCGGCGTGGTCAACGTCTCGTCGCAAGCGCTGCGTTCATGGGATTGCTCGGGGGCGGCAAGGTCCACGCGCACCCGGACCCGAGTCCGCCACGGCGTGACGCAAACCTCTAGATGACGAGGTCCTTCAGCTCGCGCGGGTAGTCCGTCATGAGCCGGCAGCCGTCCTCTGTGATGACCACGGT
>JBOHUP010000472.1:0-4334 GCA_050734615.1 Candidatus Dormibacteraceae bacterium
GGTCTGGAGCCTGGTCGTTTTGCCGGCGGCGCTGCCGCCAGATGCAAGTGCGAGCGCGGTTGAGCTGGCCGAGCTCGCGCGCATCACCGACGTCTCCGAGGCCAAGCTCGCGGCTCGGGTCTTCGCCGCCGATCCATACGCCGGAGTAACTGTCGCATCGGACCTGACCGAGGCGCAGGAGCTTGCGCTGCAGGAACGCCTGCCGCAGTTCAGCGGGGCGTCGATCGACCAGCGATCGGTCCGGACCTACCCTGACCCGTTGATCTTCGGACACGTCATCGGCTACGTGGGTCCGATCGACAGCTCGGACGCCGCCCGCCTGCGCGGCCAGGGTTATCAACCCGACGAGGTCATCGGCAAGGTCGGCGTCGAGGCGGGACTGGAGTCGATTCTGCGCGGGCATGACGGCTGGGCGGACGAAGAGGTGGATGCGCGCGGCCAGGTGGTCAAGACGCTGGCCACCCAGGCCCCGGTACCGGGCAGCTCGGTGTATCTAAGCATCGACGCAACGCTGCAACGCGCGAGCGCGAAATCGCTCGCGGCGGGACTCGCCCGCGACCATAAGACGGCTGGCGCGTCGGTGGTCATCGACCCTCGGACCGGCGAGGTGCTCGCCATGGTCAGCCTCCCCGGCTACGACACCAACCTTTTCACTCACGGCATCAGCCAGGCGGACTACACGAGGCTGCTCGACAACCCCGACCGGCCGCTGCTGAACCGAGCCATCGCCGGGCAGTACGCGCCGGGCTCGACGTTCAAGATGGTCACCGCCACCGCCGGACTGCAGGAAGGCAAGATCACCGCGCAGACGCTTCTGAGCTGCCCACCCTACCTCAACGTCGGCGGGTGGATTTATCACAACTGGGCCAGCTACAGCCTCGGGCAGATGAATGTCGCGAAGGCGCTGGCGACCTCCTGCGACACGTTCTTCTACCAGGTCGCCGCGATGGTCGGTGACGTGACCCTCGCCAGGTACGCCCGGGCTTTTGGATTCGGCCAGGCCAAGTCGATCGAGATGCCCGGCGTGATGGCGGGTCTGGTGCCGGACCGCATCTGGAAGCAACTGCAGTGTGGCGTCCCGGACCTGAACTCCGATGCTTGCCGGTGGAGCACGGGTGACACCATCACGTTCGGCATCGGGCAGTCTTACCTGTTGACGACGCCACTCAACCAGGCCGTGTACGTCGCTGCGCTGGCCAACGGCGGCCAGGTGCTGAAGCCGACCCTCGTACACGAGGTGCGGGACTCGACCGGCCGCACCGTCCAGACCGAGCATCCCGAGGTGACGGGCACCGTCCCCGCATCGCAGCAGACGCTCCAGGCCGTCCGCGAGGGCATGCGTGAAGAGATCAACCGCCCCTACAACTTGAACGCCTCGTTCCGAGCGGCGGGTGTGCCGGCAGACGGAGGAGGCAAGACCGGCACCGCGCAGTGGGGCGGCAGCGGCCTGGACCTCCCCACGCACGCATGGTTCGTGTTCTTCGCGCCTTTCACGCAGCCTGTCGTGGCGATGTCCATCTTCGTCGAGCGCGGCGAGCTGTCCGAGGTGGAGGCCGCGCCCATCGCGGTGGACATCATGAAGTTCTACCGCGCCAACCAGGGCTCAATCCGCGCCGCATGAACTCTCGGTCCGCCTGGAAGCGCCTGGACCATGCGCAGCCGCTGCTCGCCGGTTTGCTCTGTGCGCTGGGCGTCATGACGATCTTCAGCGCGCGCGCCGACTGGGAGCGTCAGGTGCTCTGGGTCGTCCTCGGCGGCGTGGCTTACGCCGTCGCGTCGGCCGTCGACTATCGACGCCTGCGCGTCATGGCTCCGGGCCTCTACGCGGCCATGCTCCTGATGCTGATCGCGGTCCGCCTGGTCGGCCACTCGGCGTTGGGCGCGCGACGCTGGCTTTCCGTCGCCGGCTTCCCGCTCGAGCCGTCGGAGATCTCCAAGCTCATGCTGGTGCTGGTCCTCGCGGCATACCTGTCGCGGCAGGACAGGCTTTCCTGGCGCTCCTTCGCCGGGGCGCTCGCGCTGGTCGCCGCGCCCGCCTTCTTGATCCTCTCGCAGCCTGACCTGGGCACGACGATCGTCTTCGTGGCGCTGCTGGTGGGGATGCTCTTCCTCGGACGGGCGCGCCCTGCACAGCTCCTGACGCTGGTCGCCGCCGGCGCGCTCGCCCTCCCGCTGCTGCCCCACCTGCTCCACGGCTACCAGCGCCGCCGCCTTGAGATCTTCCTTGACCCATCGCAGGATCCCCTCGGCGCGGGCTACAACCTCCTCCAGGCGCGCATCGCCGTAGGGGCGGGCGGATTCTTCGGACAGGGATGGCTGCAAGGCCTGCAGGGGCAGCTTGGGTTCGTCCCGGAGCGCGCCACCGATTTCGTCTTCGCGATCTTCGCCGAAGAGTTCGGGCTTCTCGGCAGCCTGGTCCTGCTGTCATTGTTCGGCATGCTGCTGATCCGGCTTCTCCGGGCCGCCGCCGTAGCGCCAGATCGCTTTGGCGAGCTCCTGGCCGGTGGTGTCTTCGTGATGATCTTCGTCCAGGTGGTCGAGAACATCGGCATGAACATCGGCGCGCTGCCGATCGCCGGCATCCCGCTGCCTCTGGTCTCCTATGGAGGGTCCGCGACGATCGCCACCCTGGCGGCCCTGGGGGTCGTCCAATCCGTGGTGCTCCGGAGGCAGGTCGTCGTCCACCAAGAGGGCCCGCCCGCCGCTCTTGGTACAATCACACGCCGTGCCCAAGCCTGATGGTTCGCTGTCGGCTGTCGTCGTCAGCGGTGGAAAGCAGTACCGGGTCGCGCCCGGCGACCGGATCCTCGTGGACCGGCTCGCGGGCGAGCCAGGTTCTTCCCTGAAGCTCGACCGCGTCCTGCTTTTCAATGATGGCAACGGGGTGAAGGTCGGGGCGCCGGCCCTCGATGGGGTGGACGTCGAAGTCAAGGTTCTCGCCCACCGGCGCGGGCCGCGCATCGAAAGCCTTCGCTACAAATCGAAGAAGCGTGTCCGCGTCCACCATGGTGGGCGCGCCGACCTGACCGCTCTGGAGATCATCGCGGTCGGCGGTATCAAGGCCCAGCCCCGCGAAGAGCAGGCCGAGACCAAACCCGCCGCCCAAGCCGGCAAGCGACCGGCCAGGCCGAAGGCGAAGACCGTGGCCGGCAAGGCTGAGGTCGTCGCTGAGAAGACCGATGCGCCGGCGAAGCGAACTGGGCGCAGGCCAAGCCCAGCCAAGAAGGAGACGAAGTAAGTGGCACACAAGAAGGGAGGCGGTTCGTCTCGCAACGGCCGCGACTCCCAGCCCAAGATGCTTGGCGTCAAAAGATATGGCGGCCAGGAAGTGGACGCGGGGACCATCCTCGTCCGGCAGCGCGGGAGCAAGATCGCCCCTGGCGCCGGGGTGGGTCTGGGCCGCGACCACACGCTTTTCGCGCTGGTCGACGGCCAGGTTCGCTACGAGCGGGTGGGCAAGGACGGCCGCCGCGTCAGCGTCGCGAAGAACGCCGAAGCCTGACAGCCGGCGCCAGTTCATCGATACCGCGCACATCCACGTGCGTGGTGGACATGGCGGAAAAGGTTCGGCTTCGTTCCGCCGTGAGCCTTTCACTCCCCGCGGCGGTCCTGATGGCGGCGATGGTGGCCGCGGCGGTTCCGTAGTCCTCAAAGCCACCACCGACCAGTCCGACCTGTCGCTTTTCAAGCAGCGCTCGCGCTGGCTGGCTGAGGCGGGCACAGACGGCGCCGGTGGCCGCAAGACCGGAAAGCGGGGGGCCGACCTCGGAATCAACGTCCCGGTCGGCACGATCGTGCTCGATCCCGAAGGCGCGCTGATCGCCGACCTGGACCAGCCCGGCGCGAGCGCGGTGGTCGCCAAGGGAGGGGACGGCGGCAGGGGCAACGTGCACTTCAAGAGCTCGACGCGCCGAGCGCCGGATTACGCCGAGCCCGGGACCAAGGGCGAAGAGCTGGAGCTCACCCTCGACCTCAAGCTGATCGCCGACGTCGGCCTGGTGGGAGCTCCCAACGCCGGCAAGTCGTCGCTGCTGAGGGCGTTGACGGCGGCGCGGCCGAAGGTCGCGGACTACCCCTTCACGACGCTTGACCCAGAGCTCGGCGTCGCCCAATCGGATGCAGGTAGGGTCATCATCGCCGACATCCCGGGCTTGATCGAGGGGGCGGCCCAGGGCGCTGGGCTGGGCCAGAGGTTCTTGCGACACGTGGAGCGAACGAAAGTGCTGGTCTACGTTCTCGACGGCTCCGCGCCTCATCCCTGGCGGGCCCTCGAGACCGTACGCCATGAGGCGGAGGCATTCTCGGACGAGCTGAAGGGACGGCCCTACCTGGTG
>JBOHUP010000473.1:0-5963 GCA_050734615.1 Candidatus Dormibacteraceae bacterium
GGGCGCGATCCGATGAGCAACGGCGTGCGCTCGGTGGTGCGGCGCATTCCGCGGGTGACCTACGCGTTCGCAGTCCTGATCGGGATGGTCCTCGGCCACCTGCTCTGGCCATAGAGATCGCCTCGCCGGTCTCCCACTCGCGCCGCGCAGAGTGGGTAGGCACCGCCATGGTGCTGATCTCCGCCACCGGATTCGGCACCCTGGCCATTTTTGCCAAGCTCGCCTACGCCTCCGGTCTCGGCACCGAGCAGACGCTGGCCTTTCGATTCACCCTGGCCGCGGTCGGGATGTGGATCCTGGCGTCGTTGGCGGGGCAGCATCCGCTGCGACTCGCCAGGAATGAACTTGTCACGCTAGGCCTCCTGGGCGCGGTCGTCTACACGGGCCAGTCGCTCACTTACTTCATCGCGCTGCAAACGCTGCCGGCGTCGCTGGTCGTGCTCATCGCGTACATCTATCCGAGCCTGGTCGTCGCCGCCGGATGGGTGTTCTTGGGCCGCAAGGTCTCGGTTTGGCACGGGGTCGCGCTGGCCGCGAGCTTTATCGGCGTCGCCATGCTCGTCGGAGGCGCACGGTTCCAGATCGCCTGGGCCTTGGCCTTTGCGATCGCGTCACCCGCGATCTATACGGGCTACATCCTCATCGGGGAGCGGGTCATGCGCTCGGTGCCGGCCCTGGCGGCGAGCGCCGTCATCATGTCGGGCGCCGCGCTCGCCTTCTGCGTTCTGGCGGCCTTCACTCACCAGCTTGCAGCGCCACGAACCGCCGGCGGCTGGTTCGACGCCGTCGGCATCGCACTGGTCCCGACGATGCTCGCGATCTCGCTCTTTCTCGCGGGCCTGCCTCGGGTCGGCGCCGCGCGCGCCGCGCTCATGAGCACGTGGGAGCCGGTGGTCACCGTGATCCTGGCAGTGCTGCTGCTCGGCGACCGGCTGTCCGCGCTCCAGCTTGCAGGTGGCGCGCTCGTCCTGGTGGCGGTCATCGTCGTCCAGGGCGCGCAGCTTTGGCGCCCAGGTGCCTCCAACGCGCTGAAGTGAGGCCCCCGACCCGTCAACTAAGAAGGGGGTTGAGCGAGGTGCGCGTTGATTTCTTGATGGGGATCTCCCTGCGACCCGAGCACCTGCGCCGGTACAGAGACATCACCCTGCTCCTGGCCAAGTACGGCCGGCCCGGGATGCTCAAAGAGGCCGGGCTGGAGGAGGCACTCGACGGTGAATCTCCCGACGGAGCCTCGCCGGCGGACGCCGAGGCTCTGGCGGCGGATCTCGAGAGACTGGGACCGACTTTCATCAAGCTGGGCCAGCTGCTTTCCACGCGGTACGACCTGCTGCCGGACGTTTACGTGGACGCGCTGGCGCGCCTCCAGGACGACGTGACCCCGTTCTCCTTCGCGGAGGTCGAGCAGATCGTGAACTCTGAGCTTGGCCTGCGCATGTCGAAGGCGTTTGCCGAGTTCGAGTCGGTGCCCATCGCCGCGGCGAGCCTCGGCCAGGTTCATCGCGCCACGTTGCGTGACGGCCGCCGCGTCGCGGTGAAGGTGCAGCGACCGGGCGTCAAGAAAACTGTCGCCGACGACATCGACGCTCTCGAGCAGATCGCGGAGTGGATCGACGACCACACGGAGTTCGGCCGCAACCACCACCTGAAGGATCTCCTCAACGAGTTTCGCAAGAGCCTGATGCGCGAGCTCGACTACCGCCGCGAGGCGCAGAACCTGGTCACCCTGGGCCACAACCTGGAGGAGTTCAAGCTCATCGTGGTGCCTCAGCCGGTCGACGACTACACCACAAGCCGCGTGCTCACGATGGATTACATCGACGGGACCAAGATCACCAAGCTGAGCCCGGTCGCGAGGTTGGAGCTGCCGGGCCAGGAACTGGCCGGCCAGCTGTTTCGCGCCTATCTGAAGCAGATCCTCATCGATGACTTCTTTCACGCCGATCCTCACCCGGGCAACGTCTTCATCACCCGCGACCACAGGCTGGCGCTGCTCGACCTGGGGATGGTCGCCTACATACCGCCCCAGATGCAGTCGCAGCTGACGCAGCTGGTCCTCGCGATCAGCGAGGGACGCAGCGACGACGTTGTGACCTACGCGCTGCAGGTCTCGCAGCGCTCGCCGCAGTACGACGAGGCGAGCTTTGCGAGAGCGATCGCAGACCTGGTTGCGACCCAGCAAAACAAGACGCTGGAGCAAACCGAAGTGGGGAAGGTCGTCCTTGAGATCCTGACCCTCTCCGGGCGCCACGGCGTCATCCTCGCTCCCGAGCTCGGCATGCTCGGCAGGGCGTTGCTGAACCTCGACCAGGCCGGCGCAATGCTCGATCCAAAGTTCAATCCCAATGAGGCGATCCGCGAGAGCGCCGCGGAGATCGTCCGTCGCCGGATGGCGCAGAGCGTGTCGCCTGGCCGCATGTTCCAGAACCTCATCGAGGTGAAGGAGTTCGCCGAGCGCATGCCCGGCAGGGTCAACCGGATCCTCGACGCCATCGCGAACAACGAAGTTGAGATCCGAGTGACGGCTTTCGACGAGAACAAGCTGATGACCGGGCTGCAGAAGATCGCCAACCGGATCACGCTCGGTTTGTTGATGGCCGCCCTGATCGTCGGCGCCGCGATGCTCATGCAAGTCTCGACGACGTTCCGCATATTCGGCTATCCGGGGCTGGCCATCATCTTCTTCGCGCTCGCCGCGATCGGAGCCTTCGGCCTCATGCTCCAGATCCTTCGCGACGAGCGGCGCGTCAGCTAGCCGCCAGCCGGTCCCGCAACCCGCAAAGGATCGGGTGGATCTCATGGGCGCCGACGACGCTCGACGTATCGATGCCCCAGTCCCTCTTGGCCAGGATGAACGGGCGGAGCTGCTCGCCGCCGATCGAACCGTGTCCCCCGGCCTGGTTTTCGAAGTTGATCTGCTTGCCGTTGACGAACGATCCGAAAACGACCAGGTCGCCCGCTGCCTCAAACGAGTTGAGCCTTGAGAGCTGTGCACGCAGGATCGCGGCCTCGTCGTACTCGGCAAGCGCGGACAGGAGCGAATCGCCGCGCAGCTCGGCGCCGGACTTGATGAAAACGTCGGCCGCGCCTTCACGGGCCATGAGCAGTGCAACCTCGTTCAGCGCGGATATCCTTGCCGCGAGATCGGGATGCCGGCGCACGACCTCCCCGTAGCCGAGCCTTCTCTCTTCACCAACGAAGTAGATGTGCGCCAGGCCGCCCGACGCCGTGATGTTGACCTGGCCCTTCGCATCCTGCTCGGGCGGCCCATAGGTCTTGCCCTTCATCTCCTTCACCCGGAAGCCGGGCAACCAGCTCGCGACGAGCTCGCCGAATGCGGGCTTGCCGCGCTGCTTGAAATGGACGGTGTCGATCTGGCCGTGGTCTGAAAGCACGACCAGCTCGTACCGGCCGTCGCGTGCCTCGGCGATCTTCTGGATCGAGCGATCGACGTGCTTCAAGATCCGCAGCGACGCCGAGTCGTCTGGGCCGAACGCGTGTCCCGTCTCATCGAACGAGTAGAAGCCGGCATAGATCGGGGAGAAACCTTCGCGCATCGCCTTTTTCACGGCGTAGCGGGTTATGTGATGGACGAAGATCTCCTCGAGCACGTCGCTGATCAGGTAGGCTCGCGCGGGATGCTGGCCGCTCGCGCGCAAGGCCGTGTACTCCTGCACTGTGCGGCCGAGCACGAGACCTGTCTGCAGGACGAGGTCGGCGATGTGCGCAGGGTTGGCGAGGTAGGGCAGGATCACATTCCAGGCTGACCGCGACCTGACGTCCTTGGAGTAGCCGCGATCCTGGTATGCGATGCCAAAGTCGTCAGCCGCTCCGGCGGGGTAGCACGCGGCGATGCACGCGCCGTCCTGGGTCAAAGGCCGGCAACCGTGAAAATACTTGTCCGCGACCTTCTTGAACGTCGAGCCGGCTCCGAACTGGACCAGCACCTGGCGCTCGCGGTCCCACCACCGAAAGCTCGGGATCTCTGAGTTGTCCCCGTACAGGATTCCTGCTTGTACGAAAGGGGTCGTCGAAGGGAGCCCACACCGATAGCGGTGGATGTCGTAGCCCTCCGACTCGATCAGCTGCTTCAAGAACGGCAGGTCGCCCTCGCGCAAGCCCTCCTCGAGCGAGTCAGCGCCCAGACCGTCGATGTGCATGATCACAAGCTTGCGTGCCATGAGTCTCGCGCTAGGTCTCCGCGAACACGGGAAGGTGGTCGGAGGCCCGCACCTTGAGCGTCCAGGCGCGATGGCGCGGCGGGGCGGACGCGCGAAGGTAGATCGCGTCGAGCTTCTGGCCCGTCCAGTGCGTGCGCCGGATTCCCTTGGTCAGCTCGACCAGGCCCGCATCCTGCGCGGCGGCGCGGAGGCGCCTCCAGAGCTGCAGGCGCGGAGGGCCGAACGTGTTGAGATCGCCCGCCACGATGGTGAGCGGGACGGATGGGCGCGCAGCCATGTCGGCGATCACGGCGTGCAGCTGTTCGAGCTTGTGAGTGAAGCCGATGACGTCAAAGTGCATCACATAAACGCGCAGCGCGTCGGATTCGGCCCGAACGGCAATCCGGCGTTGCGGCTGGATCGCCCGAAGAAGAGTCCTCTCGGCGCGTGTCATCTTGACGATGCTGGGGATGCTCAGCGACACGATCTCCGGTCGGGAGGGCTGGAACAGGCCACGGCGCCAGATCAGCGCGTTGCCCTGCTCGTGACCGCGAAACAGCTGGGCCGTGCCCTGGAAGTAGTCGAACTCGTGTCCCATGGCGCGGGCGATCGCCGCCGCGTCCTGCACTCCATCGTGCAGCGAGGCCTCCTGGACGGCGAAAACGTCGAGCTGACGGAAGTCTTCGTGCCTGCGGACGGTTTCAAGGACGGCATCCAGGCGCAGGCCGAGCTGGATGTTCCAGGAGCAGATGTGCACCTGCCCAGCATGAAGAGAATGTAGGAATGCCATACACGATCGACCTCAGAGCCGTCCAGGCGCCGCTGAAGGAGAGATTCCGATCCCAACCGGACGCAGCGCACGTCGTAACCGAAGCCCATAGCATTCCCAGCGACCTGGCGGACCCGCGTCACTGTGCGGTCGCGCCGTCCGGCTTTCCGGAGGCCACCATCAACGCCGGGCTTCATCCCGCGGCCGGTGGCGTTGGGGATACGCCGTGCTCGGGCGACATCCTGGCAGCCGCGCTGGTGATCTGCGAGGAGAGCACGATCCGCTCGGTGGCCGCGAACATGGGCCTGGAGCTGGAGGCGGTCCACGTCGACGTGAAGATTCACTGGGATTTTCGAGGCACCATGGGGGTGGACCGCGAGGCGCCCGTGGGCGCTTTGGGAGTCGAGATGAGCACGCGTGTCACGGTCAAGGACGGCGTCGACCCGGAGCGCGCCAAGCGCCTCCTCTCGAGCGCCGAGCGCTACTGCTCGACGCTGCAGACCCTGCGGAGCGGCGTCGCCGTGACCACGGATTTTCAGTTGGGGTAGGTCAGGATGGCGCGCCTGTTTCAGCAGCTGGACTACCTCTACACACCCAGCAAGGACGTGGCCGCCGACGTCAAGTACTTCACGGAGGTCCTCGGCGGCAAGCTTGGATTTGCCATCGACGGAATGGGGGCCCGCGTTGCGATGATCCAGCTCTCCGCCGATCCTCCCCACGTCCTTCTCGCCGACCACCTCGACGGCGATCGGACCATCTTCATCTACCGGGTGGGCAATCTGGAAAAAGGGTCGGCGCAGCTGAAAAAGCAGGGCGTCAAGAAGCAGCACCTGCTCGAGATCCCGATGGGACCATGCTCATCGTTCACCACCACCAGGGGCCATCGCATCGCGCTCTATGAGCTGGCGAGGCCAGGTGTGCTCGAGCACTTCATGGGCCGCAGGGACTTCTGATGAGTGGCCTGGTGTCCAGCAGAATGGGCCGGCCATCATGAGCATGAAACGCTGGATCCTGGCCGCGGCCGTGCTCGGCTCGGG
>JBOHUP010000474.1:0-4455 GCA_050734615.1 Candidatus Dormibacteraceae bacterium
CCTACGCGCTCTCGGAAACCGGGAGCGGGTCCGACGCCGCGGCCATGAAGACCATCGCCAAGCGGCATGGCAGCGAGTACGTATTGAATGGCTCAAAGCAGTTCATCACCCATGCGAGCATCGCGGGCACCCTGGTCGTTTTCGCGCAGACCGATCCCGCGGCCGACCATCGAGGCATCTCGGCCTTCGTGCTCGAGCGCGAGACCAGCCCGTGGAAGACGCCCAAGCTCGAGCACAAGCTCGGCATCCGCGGGTCGCCGACAGCCGAGGTCGTGTTCGAGGACGTCAAGGTGCCCGCGGCGAACCGTCTCGGTGAAGAGGGCGCCGGCTTCAAGATCGCGCTCGCCGTCCTTGACCGCTCCCGGCCGGGTATCGGCGCGCAGGCCCTCGGCATTTCGGAAGGCGCTTTCGCCTACGCGCTCAACTACGTCAAGGAAAGGCAGCAGTTCGGCCAGCCGATCGCTGCGTTTCAGGGCATCCAGTTCATGCTCGCCGACATCGCGACGCAGATCGAAGCGGCACGGCACCTGGTGTACCGGGCCGCCACGAAGGTCGACGCCAAGGCGCCCGACCTCACGAAGATTGCGGCCATGGCCAAGCTCTTCGCATCAGACATGGCGATGAAGGTGACCACCGACTGCGTGCAGCTGCTCGGAGGTTACGGATACATCAGCGACTACCCGGTGGAACGAATGATGCGCGACGCGAAGATAACGCAGATCTACGAGGGGACTAACCAAATCCAGCGCGTGGTGGTAGCTCGCGCACTGTTGCGTTGAGCGCGGCTCCGCCGCCTCCGGCTCCGGCCCCGGCGGTCGCCCCGTACTTTCCACCGCCGTCCTCGCCACCTCCACGGCAGTCGCGAGGCGTGACCGAGACCCGCGCGGTGGTCGCGCTGCTGGCGGCGATCATGGGCATCGTGCTCGGGCTGCCGCTCGGGCTTCCCGGCCTGATCCTGGGGCCGATCGCTTATTTCCTCGGCAAGTCCGCGGTGGGCAGGATCGACAGCTCGCATGGCGAGCTTGGCGGTCGCGGCGCGGCCGCCTCGGGCTGGGTGATGGGCGTGGTCGCGACAGCGATCGGCGCGGCGGTGACCCTGGTGTGGCTCGTCGTCTTGCTGGTGGCGGTCTCAGGTCCAAGCTCCGGCTGAGCGGTGGACCGCATCGCGGACGCATTCGCCTGGCCGGTCCGCGACCCCAACTGGGTCACCAAGCTGCTGGTGATCGCGCTGATCCTGTTGATTCCGATCATCGGCACCATCAACGGGCTCGGCTGGCTGCTCACGGCGCTGGACCGGCTGCGGGCCGGCGACGAGAAGCTGCCCCCGGCCAACCTCGGCTACCTCGGAAGAGGACTCCCGCTCTTCGTCGTGGTGCTCGTTTACGGCCTGGGGATCGGATTGATCGCGGGCCTGGTCTACTTGCCGGCGGTGCTGATCTTCGTTCACGAGGGCCAGGGCAACGCCAATGCGGCCGCGGTCTCCGGCGGCGTGCTGCTCAGCCTTTTGAGCTTCAGCGTCGCGACGCTCGGGACCCTTGCGCTCAACTTCGTGATGCCCTCGATAGTGCTGGCCACCGATCGCGGCGGCATCGGCGGCGGCTTGCGGCTCGTCCAGGTCCTGCGGAATGCGCGCGCCTCGTTTTCGGCAAGCCTGATCGCGGGGCTTATGCTGATCGCGGCGAGCTTCATCGGTTCAGTGGGAATCGTCGTGTGCGGCATCGGTGTGCTCTTCACCACGGCTTATTCACTGGCCATGCAGGCCTGGATCATCCATTGTTTCGAGCAGGGCTCGAGCGCGGCGAGAGCCGCGTGAGGAGGAAATGAATGTCCGACGTGCCGCCGCCCCCACCACCCCCGACGCCCTCGGGCGGAGGCTTCCCGCCGCCACCTCCTCCTCCCGCCGGCGGGCCGCCACCGCCGCCGCCGAGCGGTGGATTCAATCCACCGCCACCGCCACCGCCGTCTGGTGGAGGTTTTCCGCCGCCGCCTCCGCCGCCGCCGCCGGGCGGGGGGTTCGTGCCCGCTCCTCCGGGTGGCTACGCCGCCCCGGGCGCCAGCTACGCCGCGCCGCGGACCGACGGCCTGGCGATTGCATCGCTGGTCATCGGGATCGTCAGCTTCGTTTGCTCTTTTGCGTGCCTTGGCGTCATCTTCGGACCGACCGCCGCGATCATGGGCTTCATCGCGCGCCAGCGGATCTCATCCTCGGGCGGGACTCTCGGTGGTGGCACTCTAGCGATCATCGGGTTGATCCTCGGCATCGTCGGTTTTGTCTCCAGCGTGGGTTTTTTCTTCCTGTATCTGACCGGCGCGCTCCACTCCATGACCTTCCCTTCGCCCAGCCCGTGACGTAACCACATCTCCTTCGCCGCCGTTTGACAGTGCCTGGACAGTAGAATTCCGGTTCGCATGGTTAGGGCCAGGCCTCGCAAGGCCAGGCGATCCCGCTACAACGTCTCCTACCGCCTGACCAGGTCGGTCCCTGCGGCGATCGTCGCCGTCCTCTTGCTGATGGTGCTGGTCGGGGCGACGCTCACCTACAAGCGCTTCGACGACTTCATCAAGGCGACCACCGGCCACCACATCAACCCGATCGGAGAGGTGGTGCAGGCGGTCGAGCCGGCGCAGGGCACGATCGCATACAAGCTGAAGCACGGACAGCAGGTCAGCATCCTCCTGCTGGGCATGGGTGGCGAGCAGAACGATGCGCCCTATCTCACCGATTCGATCATGGCCGTCACGATCGACCCGTCGAGCAACCGCGTGAGCATGGTGTCGATTCCGCGAGACCTTGTCGTGCACATGAACCTGCAGGATCCTTCGACGCGGACCTGGACGCAGAAGATCAATGCGGCTTATGAGGTGCCGCTGACCAGCATGATCTGCTGCGTCGCATCTCAATACACCGGGCTCAATGGTCCAGGACGTGCTGCTGAGCACGAGGTCGGCAAGGTGACGGGTCTGACCTTCGACAAGTACATCGCGGTCGACTTCACCGCGTTTCGAGACATGGTCAACGCGCTGGGGGGAGTCGACGTCTGCCTGACGACGAACCTTGACGACTACGAGTACCCCGACTACTACGACGGCTACGTCCGCGGCGGCATCCACTACAAGGCCGGCTGCCAGCACCTCAATGGAGAGCAGGCGCTGCAGATCGCCCGTTCACGCCATGCGACCGAGCCGCAGCAGTCATCTGACTTCGGCCGCGCGCGCCGGCAACAAGACATCATGCAAGCGATCAAGAAGAAGACCACCACCGTCAACGGTTTCGCCAAAGCGCCGCAGCTGCTGGACGCGCTGCAGAAGAACATCCACACCGACATGTCGATCTCGGACATGAACGCGATCTTCGATTGGGGCCGGAACCTGCCCGACACTTCGATCATCCGGGCGGCTTTGACGGCGCCATCCGACGCAGCGGAAGGAAACCTGTTGGACGCGTCCAACTGCGGGATGGGCCCTTATGTGTCGCAGCTCTGCGCGGACGACCAGAGCTACGCGATGATCCACAGGTACGTCGCATCGCTGTTCATCGACCCGGAGGCGCTGGCGGAGAAAGCACCGCTGCAGTTCGTCAACGGCGCCAACAATTTCCCGGGCCTGGAGAACCGGGTCACGTCGATGTTCGACCCCACCGGCCTGCAGCTGGCAGACCCGGTCCAGCACCGGCCCTCCCCGCAGACGATGATCCTCGATTACTCAGGAGGGAAGTTCCCTCTGACGGCGGCCTGGCTGCAGAGCTACTTCGGAGGCACCGTGGTCCAGGCCACTCCCGCCAGCCCGGCGCCGGCGGCCGGGCAGCAGACATATGGTCTGGTCGTAGTGCTCGGACACGACTTCGCCCTACGCTTCTTGGGCGAGTGAGAACCTGACCGACCCGGACCTCATACAACGGTTCAGATCCGGCGACATCCGAGCCCTGGCCAGGGCGATCAGCCTGGTCGAGCGGCGAGATGGTTCGGTGCCGGCGCTGGAGCAGGAGCTGCGCGACCAGGGCCCCACGGCTGGCGTCGTGGGGTTCACGGGAGCGCCGGGGAGCGGCAAGTCGACACTGGTCGACGGGCTGGTCCAGCTGCTGCGCAAGCAGGGCCTGTCGGTCGCGGTGCTCGCGACCGACCCCAACTCTCCGTTCACCGGCGGGGCCATCCTCGGCGACCGCATCCGCATGCAGCGGCACGCTCTCGACCCGAAGGTGTTCATCCGCAGCATGGGCGCGCGAGGGCATCTAGGGGGGTTGTCGCTGGCGACGCGTGAGGCGATCCGGTTGCTCGGGGCGTTTGGCTTCGACCAGGTGGTGCTGGAGACGGTGGGCGTCGGCCAGTCGGAGCTGGAGGTCGCCGCCGTGGCCGACACCACGGTGGTCGTGCTGACGCCCAACCAGGGCGACGGCGTCCAGATGATCAAGGCAGGAATCCTGGAGATCGCCGATGTGTTCGTGGTCAACAAAGCAGA
>JBOHUP010000475.1:0-4722 GCA_050734615.1 Candidatus Dormibacteraceae bacterium
CCGTTCACAACGCAGCCCATGACCGCGACCGTGATCGGGACCTTCAGCCGGGCAATGTGGGCTTCGACCGCCTTGACCGTCGGCACCATGTCGTACTCCAGCCGGCCGCACGTCGGGCACGCGACGAGCGTTGCGGTCTCGTTGCGGAAGGCGAGCGTCTTGAGGATCTCGTGCGCCACGCGGACCTCCTCACGTGGATCCGACGTGGCGAGGGAAACCCGGATGGTGTCGCCTATCCCCTCGCTGAGAAGGATGCCCATGCCGACCGCGCTGCGGATGCTTCCGGCCTCGACCGGGCCTGATTCGGTCACGCCGATGTGGATCGGATACTGCCGCGCGGCGGCGAACTTGCGGTTCGCCAGGATGTTGGTCCACACGTCGGTGGCTTTCAGCGAAACCTTGATGAACCCCGGGCCGTAGTCGAGCTCCTCGAGGATCTTGCAGTGACCGAGCGCCACCTCGACCATTCGATCGGCAGTCCGCTCGCGATCATCGCGGTGAATCTGGTGCTGCTCGCGCATGCTCTTGTGCACCTCTTCGGGCAGCGACCCCGCGTTCACGCCGATGCGAAACGGGATCTGACGCTGTTTCGCCGCGGTCACGACTTTGATCACCTTGTCACGGTCGGGGATGTTGCCGGGGTTCAAACGGAGGCACGCCACTCCCGCCTCGATCGCGAGCAACGCGAGGGTGTGGTCATAGTGGATGTCGGCGATGATCGGCAGCGGAGATCCCTTGACGATTTCTTTCAACGCCTCCGCAGCTTCGTGATCCGGCACCGCCGGCCTCACGACCTCGCAGCCGGCCTCTTGCAACTCGTGGATCTGGCGCAGCGTCGCCTTGACGTCGCGTGTATCGGTCTTCGTCATGGTCTGGACGGCGATCGGCGCCGCGCCGCCGATGACCACGCCGCCGACGTTGACCGGGATCGACTTTCGCCGCGCGACCATGGCCATCAGTGGAGCCCGGGAAACTGGCCTGTCGCGATGCGCTGGATGTCGAGGAAGCTGATGACGGCCGCGACGGCCAGCAGCGCGACCAGGCCCCAGCGCTGAAAGTTGAGCTCGGTGGTCCGGTCGAACGGGCGCCGGCGCAGCCATTCGACGACCACCACGACGATCCGGCCGCCATCCAGCGCCAGCAGCGGCAGCAGGTTGGTAAAACCGAGCGCGACGGACAGCAGGGCGACCAGGAACAAGTAGGTCGAGGGACCCTGGCTGACGGCTTGCTGAGTCACGTTCGCGATGCCGATCGGGCCGGTCAGCCCTGACGGTCCGAGCAGGCCGCCCGGCACCTGGCCCGAGATCAAAGACCATAGCCCCTGGACGATCCCTCCCACGGCCTGGAAGGGCCACACCACCCCGTTCGTGATGGCTGCCGGGACCGTCAGCAAGGGCTGGATCCGGACGCCCACCTGGCACAGCCCCTGGGCGTCGCAGACGGGTGTGACCGTGTAGCTGAACGACTGGCCGTTGGAGTGAACGCCGCCGACCGTGATGGGCGCCCCTTTGGTCGAGTCCTCCTCCTTTCGCATCTGGTCTGGGCTGCTCACGTTCTTGCCGTTGACGGTCAGGATCGAGTCGCCGGCCCGGAAGCCCGCGCCGGCGGCCGGCGAGCCCGCCACCACATCGACCACCTTGCCCGGAACTCCGTTGACCTGGGTCAGCTGGAAGCTGGTGATGATCAGCATCGCGACCAGGAAGTTGGCGGCCGGCCCGCCGGCCAGGATCGCGACCTTTTGCCAGACCGTCTTGGAGTGGAAGCCGTTGGCGTCTTCGAAGTCGCCCGCCTCCATCCCGCCCATCCGCACATAGCCGAGGATGGGCAGCAGCCGGAGGGCGTAAAGCGTGCCGCCCCTAGTGAACGACCAGAGCTTGGTCCCGGCGCCGATCGAGAACTCGATCACACGGACCTTGAAGAGCTTGGCGAAAAGGAAGTGCCCGGCCTCGTGGGGCGCGATCAACAGAAGGAACATCCCTCCAACTCCGATCACGTAAAGCACGGGGTTCAACAGGGCGCTCATGTCACTTGCAGACTACCGGAGTCGCACGCGGTTCTCTCTGACGTAGGCCCTCGCCCAGCGGTCGGCTTCGAGGACGTCCTCCAGGTCGTCGCCGCCCCCGGAAAACGCGCCCAGGGCGCTCTCGACCGCATCGATGATCCCGCTGAACGAGATCTCGCGGGCCAGGAACTCCTGCACCGCCTCCTCGTTGGCGGCGTTGAGGACGGCCGGGCAGGAGCCACCGGCCGCCGCCGCCTGGCGGGCGAGCCTGATGCTCGCAAACCGGCCCTCGTCCAGGGGATGGAACTCGAGCCCGTTCAGCTCTTCGATCCCAGTCGGCGCCACGGCGTCGGGGAGGCGGTCCGGGTAGGAGAGGGCGACCGCGATCGGGAGCCGCATGTCCGGCCTCCCCATCTGGGCCTTGAGCGAGCCATCGACGAACTCGACCAAGGAATGGACGACGCTTTGCGGGTGGATCCAGACGGCAACCCTTTCCAGCTTCACGCGGAAGAGGTGATGCGCCTCGATCAGCTCCAGCCCCTTGTTCATCAGGGTGGCCGAGTCGACCGTGATCTTGGGGCCCATCGACCAGCGCGGATGGTTGAGGGCCTGCTCGACGGTGACGCCGGCGAGGTCGAGGTCTGGCCGGGCCCAGAAAGGGCCGCCGCTCGCGGTGATGATCAGCCTGCGCACGCTCTCGGGCTGCTCACCCCACAGGCACTGCCAGATGGCGCTGTGCTCCGAGTCGACTGGCCGGATGCCCCGCTCGCCGGCCGCCTTCATGACCAGCTCGCCGGCCATGACGAGGACCTCCTTGGTCGCCAAGGCGATCTCCTTCCCCGCCTTCAACGCTGCCAGAGTCGGCGCCACGGCGCGGGCGCTCGGGATGGCGACCACGACCAGGTCACACCTTGGGTCGGTGACCATCGCCTCGACCCTGGCGTCGAAATCGCCTTCGCCGGCGCGGCCCTGCACCGCGTGCTCAGCCGTCCGATGCGTTGACCGGGCGCCCTCGGTGAGTCCGAAAAGGCGGAATCGCTGGGGGTTCCGGTCGATCACGTCCAGGGTCTGCCGGCCGACCGAGCCTGTGGCACCGAGGACGGCGACGTTGATGGGCCGCGACATCAGAGAATGTGGAACATCGTCAGGTAGAAGAACACGAGGATCGGAGGGAACAGGATGGAGTCCAGCCGGTCGAGGACGCCGCCATGGCCTGGGATGAGATGAGACGAGTCCTTGACCTCGGCGATGCGCTTCATCTGCGACTCCACGAGGTCCCCCACCTCCGCGCTGACTCCGACCAGCACCCCAAGCGCGACGGCATGCCACGGCGACAAGCCGAGGACGCCGGAAACGCCGAGGAGCATGACCACGACCGCGCCCAACACCCCGGCGACGGCGCCTTCGACCGTCTTGTTCGGGCTGATCGTGCCGAAGAATGGATGGCGGCCGATGCGGCTGCCGATGAGCAGCGCTGCGGCGTCGCTGGCCACGACGGCGAGAATCGTGAACAGCGCCCAGGCCAGGCCGTTGGGCTTCGAGGTGTAGAGCAGAAGGTAATAGTTGAAGGGCATGCCGACATAGAGGGCGCCGGCGAGCCCCATCGCCCAGCGTCCCAACCCCTGCCGGCGGCCTGGTACCACCAGGAAGGCGGCAAGCCCTCCGACGAGGGTGAGCGCGAGGACCAGGGTCACGTCGACGTGCTTCAGGACGGTGCCGCTGAAGGCGAAGAAGATCCCCAGCGGGAAAAGCAGCCACACCGGCGCACGAGAACCCATGCCGTCCGACAGGCCGACGAACTCCCAGAGGGCGAGCCCTCCGAGGAGCACCACGAGGGCGTAGGCCCCGTACGTGCCGGCGAGGATCAAGCCGATGACGATGGCGAGGATGACGAACGCGCTGAGGATCCGGACCATCAGCGGGCTCGGCTTCCAACCGCCCATCAGCGATACGTGCCGGGTGGTCATCTCGCGGTCGCATCTTCGGGCCGGCCGCCGAAGCGACGGACCCTCGAGGCGTAATCGGCCAGCGCGGCCTTCAGGTCGACCACGTCGTAGTCGGGCCACAGCGTCTCGCTCACCAGCATTTCGCTGTAGGCGCCCTGCCACAGCAGGAAGTTGCTGACACGACGCTCTCCGGCTGTCCGGATGATCAGGTCCGGGTCGGGGAGGTCGGGATTGTACATACGCGCCGAGACGGCCGACTCGTCGATCTCATCAGCGGCAAGCCCGTCCGAGACGATTCTCTTCACCGCGTCCACGATCTCCGCCCGACCACCGTAATTCAGACAGACGTTGAGGACGCCATTGGTGTTACCGGCCGTCCGCTGCATCGCTTCGTCGATCCGATCGCGCATTCGGGCCGACAGGTCGTCGCGCCGGCCGCTGACGACGATGCGCACACCGCGTCGGTGCATCTCCTCGATCTCGCGCTGCATCGTCTCGTGGAAGAGTCTCATCAGGGCGCGAACCTCGGCGCGCGGCCGGGACCAGTTCTCGGTCGAGAACGCATAGATCGACAGGACCTTCACGCCGAGCTTCTCGCATGCGTCGAGCACCCTTTTGATTGTGCGCACGCCCGCACGGTGACCGAAGCTGGCGGGCTTGCCGCGGCGCCGGGCCCAGCGGCCATTGCCGTCCATGATGATGGCGATGTGGCCAGGCAAGCGGGCGGGATCGAGGCCAACCGTGACAGCGTGCTGGGCGGCCTCCGCCTTCGCG
>JBOHUP010000476.1:0-2147 GCA_050734615.1 Candidatus Dormibacteraceae bacterium
GCCCCACCACGACGTCCGGGCGAGACTCGTCCGAGTGCATCGTTCGCAGCCGCATCGGCACCTCGTTCTCGTGCCGATCGCAAGCGGGTGACTCGTCGTAGGTCATGGCCCAAGATTACGCATCGCGTCGAAAATGGCATAGTGACCGCGCCACAACTCTCAAGCGTGGTTGCTTGTTCTCAGCGCACACCCTAAGCTGGGGGTCGTGGCCACCAAGAAAGCGCCTGAGGCGGAGATCGAGCCCAGGCCGACGGTGCGCGATGCGATGCGCTCGAGCCTCGCCGGCGCGACGTTGATGGCCGGTTCGGACGGCCTCGACCACACGGTCGAGTGGGTGCGCTTGATGGAGACGCCCGAGGTGCAGCCGAGGAGCGGCGACCTGCTGTTCACGACCGGGTTCCCACTCAAGGATGACCCTGACGCACAGATCCGCCTGATCACCAGGATCGCGGAGTCCGGAGGCGCGGGCCTGGTGATCCGGCCCATTCCCTACCTGCGCCGGCTGCCCCCTGAGATGGTGGCCGAGGCGGACCGGCTGAAGGTTCCCCTGTTCACAGTCGGAGCTGACGTCCAGCTCACCGATCTGATGGCGCCGCTCTTGGAGCGGATCATCAACGCAGAGCACTGGCGGCTCAAGCGCTCGATCGACATCCACCGCCGTTTCACCGAGCTCGTCCTCGATGGCAAGGGCGTCAACGAGATCTGCCGGACGCTGGCCGACCTGCTCGAGAGCGCAGTCGTCGTCGAGGACGCGAGCTTCCACCTGCTCGCGCACGCGGGCGGCAGCGCCGACCCGCATCGCAAGGAGACGATCCTGCGGCAGGGCACGCCGCAGCGGGTCCTCTTCGACCCTCAGATCCAGCGCATGCTGCGCGAGGTCGAGGCGAAGCGAGGGCCGCTCAAGGTGCCGGCCTTCCCGCATCTCGGCATGTCCCGCGAGCGGTTGATCGCCCCGATCCTGGCCGCCAACCAGGTCCTCGGGTACATCTCGATCCTCGATCACCCCCCTCACAATGAAGAGCTGGCCTTCATGGCCATCGATCAGGCCGCCCTGGTGCTGGCGCTGTCGATCGCCAAGGAGCGCGAGCTCTCGGAGGTCGAGGGAAGGGTCCGCGGCGAGTTACTCGAGGACCTCCTGCACGGCACTTACGGCGATGACGCGGCCGCCCAGCGCAGGGCGAGGCACATCGGCTTCCCGCTGCACGGCAGCCACGTCGTGATGCTGGTCGACATCGACGACTTTCGCGGGTTCCACAAGACGCGAGCGATCTCGGAGGACGCGATCCAGGCGTTGAAACGCGAGTTCCTCCGCCGCGTCACGGGGGTCGTGCGGGCCAGCTACCAGCGTGCCCTGGTCCAGGGTCGATCCGACCAGGTCGTCTCACTGCTCCCTCTCGGCACCGAGACGGGCGATCACCAGGCGCGCAGCCACGCGCTGGGGATGCAGGTGCAGCAGGTGATCGCCGACTGGAAGCCCGGCTTTTCGGTCTCGGTCGGGTTCAGCGGCCCCGCCGAGGCGCCGGCAGGGATCTCAGGAGCTTTGCGCGAGGTCACGTCGGTGATGGAATCGCTGGCACGCTTCAAGCGCTGGGGCCAGGTGATCGCCGTCCCCGAGCTGGGGCTGACCGGGCTCCTGGCCGCAGTGACCGACGAGCGCCTGGTCGATTACAGCCGACGGCACCTCGGCCCGCTCATCGAGCACGACGCCGCGCGCAAGGGCAGCCTGGTGGCAACTCTGCGGGCCTACCTGGAGACGGGCGAGCAGCAGCACGCGGCGCAGCGCCTGCGCATCCATCCGAACACGCTCCGCTATCGTCTCGACCGCATTCGCGAGATCAGCAGCCTCGACCTCGAAGACCCTGAGACAAGGCTGAACCTTGCCGTCGCCCTGAGGGTGCAATCTCTCCTGGGCTTGTGAGAAGCGAATAACGTGCGGCCCGTTCTTTTGGTACCTGCCAACTAGCCGGAGCGGCGGGTCGCCAGTACTCTTGGCCTCAGTGCCCCCAGCGCTGTCACGTTCACGCTCAGCCTGGCCGGGGGATCTTCCCACGAGCCGGGCGGCCTGCGGGATGGGATTTGTCGCGACTCCGCGGCTCAGCCACGAGGCCGTCGAGCTCGGCGTTCTCGCCCTGGCCCGCCTTGCGCAC
>JBOHUP010000477.1:0-5044 GCA_050734615.1 Candidatus Dormibacteraceae bacterium
AGCCTGGCCAACGCCGGCTCCTGGTGCGTGCGGCAGACCGTGCAGCCCTCACCCGTGAAATAAAGGATGTATGGATCGCTTGCGGGGGCGGCCGTCGCCGTCGCGCCGATCGATCGGCGTCGCGCCACCTGTGAGCGGACGATCTCCACGCAGGCGTCGGCGAGCACGACCCCGCCCGCCACGGCCAGAGCCCAGAGTTGAGGACTCACGCTCGAATCAAACCCCGCTTGCCAAGCTGAAAGTAGATCTGGCAGCCGAGGCAATACCCGAACGCCAGGTTGACGAACGCGAGCACCGCGACGATCAGAGCAAGTGCGAGCCCGATCACCTCGACGGGATTCGGTCCGAAGTCTTTTGTCAGGAGTGGGAAGAAGATGAGCACCGACGCTACGGCCGTGACCACGCCCCCCATGCCTTGCGCAAAGTTATGCGGCTCCGGGCTGTCCGCCACGAGGCGCGGCTTGACGATCCCGCGCGGCTTGAGAACCTTGAAGTAGAGCTGCTTGAAGAGCGCGAGCTGGGGATCGAAAGCACCCACCAACAGGACGACGGCCAGCAGCGGCAGCAGGACGAGCGCAGGCCACCCGGCAAAGCTTCCGATGAACGCGACGAGCACGGTCGCCACGATCCCGGTCTGGTTGACCTTGAGGGCTGAGTGGTCGACGAGCTGGGCGCTCACTTCTCGATCGGAGCCTTGATGGAGCTGCCCCACTCGGTCCAGGATCCGTCGTAGTTCTTGACGTCGGGATAGGCAAGCAACTCCTTCAGGACGAACCACGTGTGCGCGGAGCGTTCGCCGATGCGGCAGTAGGCGATGACTTCCTTGTTGGAGGCGATGCCCTTGCCGCCGTAGATCTCTTTCAGCTCGGCGACGCTCTTGAACGTGCCATCCTCGGCGTTGACCGCAGTCGCCCACGGGATGCTCACCGCCGTCGGGATGTGGCCGCCGCGCTGGGCGCCTTCCTGCGGCAGGTTTTCGGGTGCGAGCAGCTCACCCGAGTATTCCTTCGGCGAGCGGACGTCGACGAGACCCGCTTTGCCGAGACGCGAGAGAACGTGGTCGCGGTAGGCACGGATGTCCTCTTTCGGAGAACCGTGGAACTTGTAATCGGTCTGCGGATACGAAGGAACGTCCGTGCTGTACGCGCGGCCTTCCTTCTCCCACTTGACGCGGCCGCCGTCGACCAGCTGCAGTTTGTCGTGGCCGTAGTACTTCAGCGCCCAGTACGCATAAGCCGCGAACCAGTTGTTGTAGTCACCGTAGAGCACGATGGTGGTCTCCGGCGTGACCCCGCTCTGGCCGAGCAGGTTGGCCAGGGCCTCCTTGCTGGCGATGTCGCGGCTGACCTGGTCCTGGAGGTCCTTTCTCCAGTTCCAGCCCACCGCGCCTTCGATGTGCCCGCCGTCATAGGCCCTCGGGTCGACGTCGACCTCGATGAGGCGCACGCCGGTGTCCTTGGCGTGGTCGACGATCCACTCTGTGCTGACCAGAGCCTTTGTCTGTGTCGATGAGCTCAATTTCTATCCCTCCAGGAAATGCGAATAACGAACGGACGATTCGATTGGAATCTACGGACGGACGGGCGCGCCCTAGAGCGCGAGCGAACCGCCGGAACTAGCTACAGAAGCAGGCCGGAGTGTGAACCAGGCGCTGGGCGGGCCAGCTCAAGTCCTGCATATTCACGACATCTTATGACAACAAGCCAAGGTCGACGATGATTCCCCTGATGGTGAACCTCTAGTGCGAATGGATCTCATTAAGTACCAGGCCCTGGGCAACGACTACCTCGTCCTGGACATGCCGGCGCCCCTCGACGAGATCGTGCCGCTGCTCCCGGTGCTCTGCGACCGCAACTTCGGCCTGGGCTCGGACGGCCTGCTTGCCTTCGACCCCGAGGCGATGACCGTCCGCATCTTCAACCCCGACCGCTCGGAGGCCCAGAAGAGCGGCAACGGCCTGCGCATCACGGCCGCGCATGCGGTCCTGGAGCATGGGGCGGCCGACCGCTTCGAGCTGCGCACCGTCGACCGCGCCAACGCGGTGCGGGTGCTGGCTCGCGACGGCGCAGGCGTGACGTCTGAGATCGACATCGGACGGCCGTCGTTCAAAGCTGCCGACCTTCCTGCGACGTTCGTGGGCGAGCCCGATCGCGTCCACCTCGACACACCTGCCGGGCCGGTCGAGGCGGTTCTGGTATCGGTCGGCAATCCCCACTGCGTAGTTTTCGGCCAGCCGGTGACCAAGCAGCGCTGCCTCGAGCTGGGGCCTCACCTCGAGCGTCATCCGGCGTTCCCGGAGCGCACCAACGTGCAGCTGTGCGAAGTGGTTGATCGCGCGCACGTGCGCATAGAGATCTGGGAGCGAGGTGCCGGCTACACGCTCGCGTCGGGTACCAGCGCGAGCGCTGTCGCGGCCGCGTGCATGAGGGAAGGGCTGGCCGGCGATCACGTGACGGTCGAGATGCCTGGAGGCGAGCTTGCGGTGCGACGCGAGGAGTCAGGCAACCTGGTCCAGTCAGGACCGGCTCGGCGCGTCTACCGGGCCAGCGTCGACCTGGCCGACTTCAATGACTTTGTCGGTGGGCGGTGACCAGGCTGTTCACCGCCGCCGGCAGCTCGCTCAAACCGCTCACGACCGCGTCAGCGATCGAGGGGTCGTCCTTCTCTTTTTGACGGTTGACCCATATGCGGCTGATGCCCAACGAGCTGGTGGGCTTGATGTCGTGAAAGTAGCTCTGCGCGACATGGATCCACACGTCGGCCGACGCGCCGAAGGTGGACTGGAACAGGCGGAAATGCGCCGGATCCGGCTTGTAGGCCGATACGTCCTCGGCCGTGACGACCGCGTCGAGCGGGACCGGAAGGCGCCGCTGCGTCAGGGCGATGAGGTCGCGGTCGCAGTTGGTGAGCAACGCCAGCTTCCAGCCCTCCTTGCGCAGTTCGCCCAGCGCCGGACCGACGTCTGGGAACGCCGGCCAGTAAGGAATCGTCGACACGAGCGCCGTCGCGTCGTCAGGCTTGAGGTCGAGCGCAAGGCGGTGCGCCACCCGGCGCGCCGTTTCGGTGAGCACCGCCCGGTAGCGGCGGAATGACCCTTCGGCCTCCACCTCCGCCTCGAGGCCGATGTACGTGTCGAGGAACGCCGATCCGCGCCCGGGAAAAAGCAGCTCCCCGGTGGTGCGGATCCCGTGCCGCCAGTCGATCAACGTGCCGAAGCAGTCGAACGTCAGCCAGCGGTCGGCCACGCCTCTAGCCAAAACCTCGGTTCAGTGCCCAGCCCCGCGATACGCGATCACCTTCTTGGTCGCCTGGTCCATCTCCTCGACGGTCAACAGGACCGTCGTCTTGATGCTGATGGTCCCGGTGGCTGCGATTCCGATCGCCAGGGCGGCCGTGGTCACGTTGTCCGGCGTATCGCAGATCACATAGACATCCGTGTCCCCGAACGCGTAGTACATGGATTCAATCCTTCCGCCGAGCGCCTTGAGTGCGGTGGTGACCGCTTCGCGTCGCCCGCTGGCTCCCTCCTTGATCACGCCCTTGATGCCCTCGGTCGTGTACGAACCCTGCACGAGGTACTTCGCCATGTCACCGACCTCCTTGAACTAACGGCCGCCTAACCCGCCTTGGGCAGGTACTCCTGGATCGCGTGCGCCAGGTGCTGCATCGACATCGACTGCAGCCAGATGCGTCCCGGCCCGGTCAGCGTCGCCAAGAAGAGTCCGGAACCTCCGAACAATGCGTTCTGGATGCCCGGAACCGTGGTGATGTTGAACTGCACCGACTCCTGGAACATCCCGACGAGGCCCGGGTGGACACGCAGCGTGTTCCCGGCCTGAAGGTCGTACACGACCACCTCGCCATGGAGCTCGACCCAAGCCTGGCCCTGGCCCTGCAGGCGCTGCATCCGGAACCCGTTGCCGCCGAACACTCCGGCGCCGAGGCGCTGCTGGAAGCCGATCGAGAACTGCACTCCGATGGTGGCGCACATGAACCCGTGGCGATGCACCATGTAGCCCTGTCCAGGGGCGATCTCCATCGGCAGGATCTGGCCGGGCAGCTTGGCCGAAAACGCCAGCAGGCCCGGTCCGCCGACCGCCGTGTACTCGGTCATGAAGAACGTGCCGCCCGCCACCGCACGGCCGAGCGCACCGAGGAAGCCTCCCTGCTGGCCGCCGGCCGAGGTCGAGGTCTGCATCTGCATCGCCATCGACATCCACCCCAATTCGCCCGACTCAGCGAAGACTTTTTCGTTGGGCTGCATGTTCAGCTCGAGGACCGGCATCACGGTGCCGACGATCTTTGATTCCATACATTCGCCCCTCTCGTCAAAAACAGGATTGTGGCCGTCGCGGCCACTGTATCAGGAGACCGGGCAGCCCTCAGTTGAAGTGGTGGTGGGCGTCGATCGTCCGCCGGTGGACGTTTGGCTTGCCCGGGTTCCGCGTGCATTCGTCGCATACACCCACGACCAGCACCTCGGTGCGCACGGGCCGAAAACGATGGCCTTCCTGGAGGTGGGCCTCGAGCTCGCTCACCAGCTCTTCCTGGATGTGGAGCACGCCCCCGCACACCTGGCAAACGGCGTGGTGATGGTCGCCGCTGGCCAGCTCGTAATGCGTCGGGCCCTCGCCCAGGTGCGCCGCGTAGACCGACCCGGAGGCGGTCAAGGCCTCGAGCGCGCGGTAGACGGTGCTGCGCGGGAAGCCAGGTTTGGTCTTGTGAAGCTCAGTGGCGATCTGGTCCGCCGTGCAGTGGCCGCCCAGCCGCACGATGGCGTTGTAGACCATGGTCCGCTGGGCCGTCCGGCGCATGCCCGGCGCGAGCATCAGCGCTCCGGGATGATGCGCAGCGAGCGGTCCGACTTGGTCAGCACGCGACATCCTCCTTCTTCGACCACCACGTCGTCCTCGATCCTCACCCCGCCCCAGCCGGGGATGTAGACGCCGGGCTCGATGGTGAAGACCATGCCGGCCTCGAGCATCAAGGTCGAGCCGGGGTCGGCGCTTGGCTCCTCGTGTTCCTCCAGGCCGATCCCGTGGCC
>JBOHUP010000478.1:0-5654 GCA_050734615.1 Candidatus Dormibacteraceae bacterium
GCATAGAGGCCGTCCAGATCCCCGGCATTCCAATGGGGCGGCATGGCGAGCGAGACGAGCGCCCACGATGGGGTGGCGCCCTTGGCGGCCAGGTCCCCCAGCGCGAGGGCGAGCGACCTCCAACCCACATCGGCGGCGGTCATCCAGCCCAGGTCGAAATGAACGCCCTCCACGAACATGTCGCAGCTGGCGACCACAAAGCCGCCGCCATCGGTCAGCACGGCGGCATCGTCGTCGCCCGATCCCTTCGCCACGTACGGCTTGATCCTGTCGAGCAGGCCGAACTCGCCGAGCCCTCTGACGTTCACCCCGTCAGCATCGCACGGAGACGGCGGGCGGCCCGTTCCGGGTCGGCGGAGCCGGACACCACGCGCAGGACGCAGGCGCGCCGCACCCCGAGCTCGATCAGTTGGGCGACGTTGCCCTCGTCGATGCCGCCGATGGCGAAGACCGGAACTGCCGGAAAGGCGGCAGCCACCTCTGCCACGCCGGCGGGACCGATCACAGTCTTGGACGTCTTGATCGGCGTGGCAAAGGCCGGCCCGGACCCGAGATAGTCGGCACCTGCTTTGATCGCATCATGGGCTGCGGCGACGCTCGAGGCCGAGGCACCGATCACCAGCCGGTCGCCCGCCACGCGCCGTGCCGATGCGATCGAAAGATCGTCCGGGCCGAGGTGGACGCCGTCGGCCCCGCTCAGCATGGCGATGTCCAGGTGATCGTTGACGATGAACAGCCCCTTGGTCACGACGCGCCGCAGCTCGCGCGCCAGGTCAAGCAGTTCGCCTCGCGCGAGGGTCTTGTGACGCAGCTGCAGGATATCGGCGCCCCCAAGCAGGGCGGCCGTGGCGGCCTCGACCACACGCTCGGGTTGGGCGTCCGCCGTGATGACATATAGCCGCGCCGCTCGCAGGCGCTTGCGGGGCGTCAGGAAAGGATCTGTCGCAGCTTTTCGCGGAAGGCAGGCGGTGCGGTGTCGCAGTCGCAGGAATGCTTGACCAGACGCTTGAGGTGGGCCTGGAAGTCGTACTGGTCCTCGCAGTCGGGGCAACCCTCGAGGTGCAGCTGCAGCTCGAGGACCTCCGTGTCGTTCAGCTCACGATCGACGTAGCGGTCGAGCTTCTCGGAACAGTCCTTGCAGTTCATTGCGGTGCCTGCTTCATGCCGCCGGTGTGGACGATACCCGATTCGACGGCATAGTCATAGAGGGATTTTTGCAATTGCTGCCGGGCTCGATGGAGGCGGGACATCACAGTCCCGATCGGCACGCCAAGGGTCTGCGCGGCGTCCTTGTAGGAAAAGCCTTCGACGTCGACCAGCAGCACCACTTCCCGATGGAGCGGCGGCAGCTGCTCGACCGCTTTCACGACCTCTGAGGCCGCCAGCTTGTTGAGCACGTCATCCTCGGGCTTGGCGCCTTCGTCCTTCAGCTTGTCGTACAGAACGAACTCGCCGACGTCGTCCAGGCTGACGTCTTCTTTACGCGATCCCTTGAAGCGGTCCCAGAAGAGGTTGCGCATGATCGCGAAGAGCCACGCCTTCATGTTCGTACCCTGCTGGTAGCTGTGCTGGTAGCGCAGGGCCCGGAGGTAAGCTTCCTGGACCAGGTCCTGAGCCTGGTCGGGATCACGGGTAAGGCGAAGCGCGCCTCGGTACAAAGTGTCCAAATGTGTCAATGCCTCTTCTGCGAAGGCAGTTCTTGTGGGACTTTCCGCCATCTCTACCGCCAGTGTAGATTCACCTGCCCTTGCATCACCTTGAATGGCCGGGTGGGATCAGGTATTCCCAGCCCTCACTGACCCTCTCCCCTGCCGGGGAGGGTGAGATGCGTTCTCTCAACTCTGGCTCCGATTGAGGTCAGAACATCGTAGGAGATCGTGTTCGACCAGCCGGCGACCTCTTCCGCCGTGATCTGTTCGTCGCCGTCACGGCCGATCAGGGTCGCGGCGTCCCCCACCTGCACGCCCGTCACGTTGGTCACGTCGAGCGTGATGGCGTCCATGCTGACCATGCCGATCAGCGGTGCGCGCCGGCCCCTGACGAGGACGTCGCCGCGGTTGGCCCGCGCGCGGAATACACCGTCGGCATATCCGATCGCCACAGTCGCAATGCGCGATTTGCCGGCCGCGGCCCAAGTCGCTCCATAACCGAGGGTCGTGCCTTTGCCGACCGTTTTCACGAACGTGACCGTGCTCTTCAGCGTCAGCGCCGGCTGGGTGCCGGGCCATTCGCAGCCGTAGATCGAGATTCCGCACCTTACTGCGTCGAGGGCGAGCTCCGGGTGGCGCAGCGTGGCTGCCGAGTTGCAGACGTGGAGCATTCCTGGATCGACGTCCAAAGTGGCCAGCGCCTCCATGAAACGATCGAACTGCGCCCGCGTCATCGCGACGTCGGTGTCCGCGCTGGCGAAATGGGTCCAGGTCCCGGCGAGGCGCAGCCCGGGCGAGGCTTCGATATGACGGGCGAGTCCCGGCGCTTCGGCCGGGCTGCACCCGAAGCGCCCCATGCCGGTGTCGATCTTCAGGTGCACGGGCACAACCTCGTCCGAGGCACCCAGCGCGTCGGCCAGCTCACGGCTCGAGACCGCGATTCCGCAACCGGTCGCCGCGGCTGCATGCGCCTGCGCGGGGGTCAGGCCGCCCATGACCAGCACGTGCTCGGCGGGCACGAGCCCACGCAGCTGATGCGCCTCCTCAAGCGTTGCCACGGCCAGGCCGCCGGCCCCGCCGTCGAGCGCCGCCCGCGCGACCTCGACCGCGCCGTGTCCGTAACCGTTGGCCTTGACGACCGCAAGAAGGCGTGCGTGCTTGGGCAGGTGCTTGACGATGAGCCCGCAGTTGGCTCGCACCGCGCCAAGGTCGATTTCCGCCCGGCGCAGAGGGATCGTCAGAGGCCGCCCTGGCGAAGGACGTTCATGACCAGGGGGATCTCGAGCAGCAGGTCGCTGGCCAGCAGGCCCGAGTCTCCCAGGCGCTGAGAGATGCGCCGACCCGCCGCCGCGTGGATGTAGACGCCCGTGACGGCGGCCACATAGGGGTCAGAACCCTGCGCGATGAGACCGCCGATGATCCCCGACAGCACGTCCCCGGTGCCGCCGGTGGCCAGCGCCGGGACCTCGTGCGGGTCTTCGCTCGTGCGACCGTCCGGATGCGCGACCACCGTGTGCGCGCCTTTCAGCACCACGATCGCACCCCAGTCCTTGGCTGCCCTGCGCGCCGCCAGGTTGCGATCGGCGCCGATCGCTTCGATCGTCTTGCCGGTTATACGCGCGAGCTCACCCGGGTGCGGCGTGAGGACCCGAGCCTTGCCGAGCTTGCCCCTGGCGCGCGGCGAGTCGGCGAGCGCATTCAGGCCGTCCGCGTCGATGACCAGCGGGCAGCGGGCATGGAGGGCGAGGTCGACCACCAGTCGCCAGGTCGAGCTGTCGCGGCCGAGACCGGGTCCGATCACACCGGCCGCGGCGCCGGCCAATTGGCGCAGGATCGAGTCGTAGGCCGCGTGCCCGACCGCCCCCGGAGCCACCTCTGGCACCGGCGTCGCCATGACCTCCGTGCATTTGGCCGCCAGGATCGGGTAGATCGTGTCGGCAACCAGGAGCTTGACCAGGCCTGAGCCGGTGCGGGCCGCGGCGGTCGAGGTCAGGTAGGCGGCGCCGGTCAAGCCGAGGCTGCCCGCCAGCACCAGCGCGGTGCCGAAGGTGCCCTTGTGCGCGTCACGTGGGCGATCGGGCAGCAGAACGGCGTCAGGCGCCTGAAGCAAGGTGTCGGATGCCTCGGGCATCTCGAGGTGCGCGGTGGCCACTGCGAGGCGGCTGTGGTGCGTGATGCTGACCTCCACGCGAGCGCCTCTGTCCTCGCCCAGCAGGCGTGCGCGAGGGGCGCCTTGGGGCCCAGGCAGGACCTCGATGCGCCGCCGCGGAAAGCAGATCCCGGTCCCGTCGAAGCACTTGATCACCGCTTCCTTGGCGGCCCACCGGCCGGCGAGCCTCTCGGAGTCGCCGGCGCAGTAGGCCTGCTCCGCGGCGGTATAGACCTTGTTCAGAAAGCCCGGGCCGGAGCGTTTGAGGGCGAGCTCGATGCGTTCGACCGAGACGGCGTCGACACCGATGCGCTGCATGAAGACATTGTGGCGTGAGTCGCACTCGGTGCCAGGACCTCCACGGCGAGGGAGGACGTGAGATCTGGTTATTCGACCGTGACTGATTTGGCCAGGTTGCGGGGTTGGTCCACGTCCTGGCCCAGCTCGACCGCGACGTGGTAGGCGAAAAGCTGGAGCATCACGGTGTTCAAGATGGCGGCGGAGATCTCTTCGACGGCGGGCATGACGAACAGATCCGTCGCGACTCCGTCCAGGGACCTGTCCCCCTCAGTCACGAGTGCGAGCACCGGGGCGTCACGCGCCACGATCTCGTGGACATTGCTCGCCATCTTCTCCGAGGTCGCGCTTGCCGTGCAGAGGGCGACCACTGGGAACTCCTTGTCCAGCAGGGCGATCGGACCGTGCTTGAGCTCGCCCCCGCTGGTGCCCTCCGCGTGCAGGTAGGAAATCTCCTTCAACTTGAGGGCCCCCTCGAGGGCGACGGTGTGGCTCAATCCCCGGCCGAAGTACATGAAGTTGCGGTAGCGACTGTATTTGTGCGCGAGCCTGGCGATCTCATCCTCGCGCTGAAGCAGGTCGCGCACCTGGTCGGGCAGCGCACGCAGGGCCCCGGCAAGCTCGTGCCGGCGCTCGAGCGACACGCGACCGTTGGCGGTGGCGAGTCGCAGGCTGAGCAGCGCAAGGCTGACCATGTGGGCCGCCAGCGTCTTGGTCGAGGCGACCGAGATCTCAGGTCCTGAGTGCAGGTAGATCGCCCCGTCCGCATCCCGCGCGACCGAGCTCGCGAACACGTTGGTCACGGCGACCGTCATGGCGCCCCTTTCCTTGGCGCGCTCCATGCCGACAAGCGTGTCCGCGGTCTCACCAGACTGGGTCAGCACGACGGCGAGGCTGTTCGGCCCGAACGTGGGGCGCCGGTAGCGGAACTCTGAGGCATCAAGCGCGCGGGCCGGGATGCCCGCCCAATCTTCGATGAGGTACTCGCCGACCATCGCCGCGTGCCGCGACGTGCCCATCCCGAGGAGCAGGACCTCGTCGATCTTGCGCAGGTCGTCGTCCGTAGCTTCGAACTCGCGGAACGAAACGGCGCCGTCATCGCTCAACCGGCCGCGCATGGCGTTGGCGACGGCCTCCGGTGTTTCGTGGATCTCTTTGAGCATGAAATGCGCAAAGCCGCCTTTCTGCGCCTGGCTGACGTCCCAGTCGACATGCACGAACTTCGGCTGCACCGTGATTCCGTCCAGGGAGGTGACCTCGACGCCCAGCGGCGTGACCGCCGCGATCTCTCCCTCGCCGAGCACCAGCACCCGCTTGGTGTAAGGGATGATCGCGGTGATGTCGGAGGCGATGTAGTACTCCTTGTCGCCGATGCCCACGACCAGCGGAGCGTTCAGGCGAGCGCCGACGAGCAGCTCGGGGTCGTCGCTGGAGAACATCGCCAGCGCGTAGGCGCCACGGATGCGCTTCAGCGCCGCTCGAACCGCTGCCAGGAAGTCGCCCTTGTAGTAGGACTCGATGAGGTGCGGCACGACCTCGGTGTCGGTGTCAGACGTGAA
>JBOHUP010000479.1:0-5073 GCA_050734615.1 Candidatus Dormibacteraceae bacterium
GCGAACACGACGTGGTGGAAGTCGAACAGGACGCCGGCGAGAATCCCCCAGTACGCGTAGAACGCCGCCTGGAAGCCGAGGCCCGCGATGGGGCCCAGGCGCTGCGCGCCGTATAAGAAGATGGGAACTCCCGCAATCGCCAGCAGCACCCCCTGCGCCACGAGCAGTACGGCCGCCGAGTCCCAGATCCAGAACAGCGGCGCGAGGACCACGAGGATGGGGTGAAAGTGATCGCCCTCGAGGTTGCGGATCCCGATGAGAGTGTTGGGGATGACCTCGAAATGGCTGTAACCCCAGATCGTCTGGGCCTGCGCCGCGAGGTCGATCGTGCTGCCGAAACGAAAGTACCGAAACAGGGAGATCGCCGAATAGGCCGCGGTCGCCAGGACCGCCATCGCGGCCGCGACGATCTGCTCGGTGGTCAGGCGGTCGGGCTTGCCGCCTTCAGTACGATGTGCGCTGCTTGTCAACTTCTGATGATCGTTTGAGCGGCTTGAGCCTGGTCATGCCGGCGCACAACGAGAGCGAAAACCTTCGCTGGCTGCTGCCTCACATCAATGAAGTAATGCCGCGCATGGCGTCACGTTTCAACGTGATCGTCGTCGATGACGGCTCGACTGACGGCACCGGCGAGGTGGCTCGGTCGGTGGCCGCCGAGCTGGGCATCGAGTTGCGCGTGATCCGCCACGACGCCAAGTTTGGCTATGGCGCCTCGGTCGGCGACGGCTTGCGCGCGACCGACCTCGACTACAGCGCCTTCACCGACGCCGACGGCCAGCTCGACGTCGCGGACCTCGCGCTGCTCGTCCCGCTGCTCAAAGACGCCGACCTGGTGGCCGGCTTTCGCTTGAGCCGTGAGGACCCGGCGTTCCGATCCGTGATCAGCGGAGTCTTCAACCGCCTGGTGCTGCTCACGTTTCGCATTCCGGTGAGGGACGTCAACTGCGCGCTCAAGATCGTCCGCACCGACATGCTCCGGCGATTCACGCTGCACTCGCGCAGCGCGCTCATCAACGCGGAGCTGTACTGGAAGGTGGGGACCCATGGCGGCCGGTACGTCCAGGTGGGCGTCCCGCATCACCCGAGGCGGATGGGCCGGCGGTCCGGCGGGCGTCTGATCCCGATCCTGCGCGCTGCGAAAGAGCTCGTGCAGATCCGTTGGCGTGGATCAGACCGCTGAAGGCGAGGTCCGTGCCACGCGAGCCTTGCGCGGGCGCGTGGCGGGAATCCCGAAGTCGCCACGGCCGCCCAGGCGCCAGTCGACGCGCGGCTCGAAAAGGTGCGGCTTGATGCGCTTCTTGTTCCGCTCCACCAGGCCGATGACGCGGTCGATCAAGGAATCTTCGAGGCGATGCGGCACGAGGCCCAGGTCGAGCAGGCGCTGGTGGCGTGCGTTGTAGTAGTGGTCCTCCATCTCAGTCCGCGGGTTGGGCAGGTGCTGGATCGTCGTCTCGAGGCCGTGGACCTTCCGCGCGTCGCTCACCCGCTCCGCCAGCTCGCCCACGCTGAACTGCTCTGTGAACTGGTTGAAGACCCGGAACTCGCCCTTGGCGGCCGGGTTGAGGACGGCCAGATCGATGCACCGCACCGTGTCTCGGATGTCCAGGAACCCGCGAGTCTGCCCTCCCTTGCCGTAGACGGTGAGCGCATGCCCCACCGCCGCCTGCGCGCAGAAGCGGTTGAGCACGGTGCCCCAGATGTCGTCGTAGTCGAATCGGGTGCGCAGCTCGACATGCAGGTCGCTCTCCGGCGTGCCCGAGCCGTACACCACGCCCTGGTTGAGGTCGGTCGCGGCCAGGCCCCAGGCGCGGCAGGTGAACATGATGTTGTGGCTGTCGTGGACTTTCGACAGGTGGTAGAACGACCCGGGCTGCTTGGGATACGGCAGCCGGTCCTTGCGCCCGTTGTGCTCGATTTCGATGTAGCCCTCTTCGATGTCGATGTTGGGCGTGCCGTACTCGCCCATCGTGCCGAGCTTCACCAGGTGGCAATCGGGGGCTGACTCGCGCAGCGCGAACAGGATGTTGAGCGTGCCCACCACGTTGTTGACCTGCGTCTCCACCGCGTGCTGGGCGCTGATCATCGAGTAGGGCGCCGAGCGCTGCTCGGCGAAATGGACCACGGCGTCGGGGCGATGCTCCGCGATCATCGAGGTGACGTCGGCGAGCTCGCGAAGGTCCAGGTGCTGCCACAGTATGTCGCGCCCGGTTTCAGTCTTCCATCTGTCAACCCGGCGCTCCATGCTCGAGATGCGGACCAGTGACTCGGTGCCGCAGAGGCGGTCCCAATGGCGCCGGATGAGGTTGTCCGCCGCGACGACATCGTGGCCGTGCGCCGACAGGTGCATGGCCGTCGGCCAGCCCAGGTATCCGTCCGCGCCGAAAACTATGACTTTCAAATTGCCCGCTTCCCGTCTCGCATGCTACCCATGTGAGGGCGCTTCGTGCGAGCGCTTACGAAACCATGACCATGTCTCGGCGAGGCCCTGCTCGATCGGAACCTGCGGCGCCCAACCAAGCCAGCTGCGCGCCCGGGTGATGTCCAGGCACACGCGTCGCACCTCGAATGCGTAGGGGGGCAGAGATTGATTGGTCACCGACAACCCCGAGCTCGCCACCAGGTGCCCGACCAGGTCGTTGACGCTCGTCTCGCGCCCGGTGCCGATGTTCACCTCGCCGGAGCGTGTGCCGGCCAGCGCGGCGAGGTTGGCGGCGGCGACGTCCGCGACGTAGGTGAAGTCGCGCGTCTGGTCGCCATCCCCGAACACGCGAGGCGACTCGCCGTGGAGGAGCCGGGTGCACGTGATGGCCACGACGCCGGCTTCGCCGGTCCCATCCTGACGCGGCCCGTACACGTTTCCATAACGCACGGCTAGCGTGACCATCCCGAAACGGCGGCCGAAAGCGGCGAGGTACACCTCCTCCGCGCGCTTGGCCGCGCCATACGCGGAAAGAGGCGCGGGCGGGCTCGTCTCCCGGGCGGGCAGATGCTGCGCATCGCCGTAGATGGTCCCGCCCGAGGAGGCGGTGACGATGCGGCGGGCGCCGGCCCGGGCGGCCGCGTCAAACAGCGCGACCGTGCTGGCCACGCTCGCCCGGACGTGCGCTGCCGGGTCGCGCGCGGCTCTCTGGACGCCGCCCTTGGATGCGAGGTGCAGCACCGCTTGGGGCCGGAATCGCTCGATCGCCTGCGCCGCCTCGGGCGACCCGCAGTCGCTGACGAGGACCTCGACAGCGGTGGGCGCGGCTTCGCCGCACGCGTGGCTGTGGTCGTCGATCACCAGCACCGTGACGCCTGATGCGGCCAGCAATTCGACGGTGTGCGAACCGATGAAGCCGGCGCCGCCCGTCACGACCACCCGGCCGATCGGCGATGGCTTCACGACTAGCGCACCTCCGATGCCGGTCGGTCCGCACCGGCGCCACCTTCTAGCCGCAGGTATTCGACCAGGCCGGCCAGCCCGAGGGGAAGCGTGGAGGTCGCCCGCAGCAGGACCGCGGTGGTGGCCGCGTCGGCGAAGGTCACCCCGTAGCCGGCGACGACGGTGACCAGGATCGCGTCGGCGGCGCCCAGGCCGAACGGGAGCGTGGAGAGGATGCCGCCCACCTGCGAGACCGTGTAAACCGCCACGGCCTGGGTGATGTGGATCACGTCCCCCAGGCTCGCCAGCAGCAGCCAGACCTGGAAGCCGCTGATCACGAAGATGGCCAGCGTCAGCGCGGAGGTTTGCGCCAGCAGCGCCGGCGAGCTGATCAGACGCCGCAGGTTGTCCGCCATCTCGAGGGCCCCTTCCGCGAACCTGCTGAGCGGGCGCGCGCGGGTGACCCGTGACAGCGCCCACCGCTCGATCGACGGCGGTGCGATGACCTCCGCGACCACCGGGGCGACCGTGGCCGCACCGAAAGCCGCCACCGCGCCCGCCCAGCCGATGATGCCGAAGCGGGGGAGTGCGATCAGGATCACCGCGACGGCGCCCAGCAGGTACAGGCTGTACAGGCGCTCGAAGGTGACGACCGCGGCGCCGTCCCGGACCGGGATGCCCTGAGTCCTGCGCCAGATGTAGGCGCGCAGGTAATCCCCGCTTGCGGCCGGCGTCACGCTGCTCGAGGTCTGGCCGACCAGCTGCACGCGGATCATGTGCAGAAACGGGCTGGCGTGGCCGAGGAACCTCAGGACGACCTGGGCCCGGATGGAGCGCAGGACGACGACGGGCCCGTTGAGGAGCAGGGCGCCCAGAATCGGCAGGAGCGCGACCTCCTGCAGCGCCTCCCAGATCGCCGCCGGATGGCTGAGCCACAGGAGCACCACGCCGATGCCCAGTCCGATGAGCATGGCGAGCAATCGGGTCGCGGGCAGGCGCCGGGTACCGGGCTGAGCGGGCTGAGCGGGCAGCACCGCTTCCCTAATCTTGGGTTTCGGCAAATCGTTCAGCGACCCGCGGCATGGACGGCGCTCTGGTGAGAATGACCACCAAGCTTAACCACGTGGCGCAGGCAGCCTGCGCGGGTGAGCTGAAGTGGATTCAGCGCTCCCGACCAGCCGACCCGTTCGAGTTCAGAGGCCGCCCGGGAATCGGCCGGCGCACGAACCACTTGCCGACAGCCGCGTCAGCTGGGGGACTAAACCTCCCTGCGCGCTGATGTGGTCGCCTCGCGGGGCCTGTGCGTTTTAGTTCAGATGGCCCGGATTGCGCTCGTGCACGACATCGCCGGGGTGGCCGCCACCCAGGCGCGCATCCTGCGCGCCGCGGGGCATGAGGTCGACCAGATCGAGCTGCCCGACTTCGGTGCGGACTGGGGCTGGCTGGCCAAGGCCACCACGTTTCCGATGCGGCTCGCCATGTACGTGCCGACCATCCGCCGGCTCCAGCGCGAGCGTTACGACGCGATCCACATCCACTGGGTGTCGCGGGGCATCGTGGGCCTGCTGGCCGGCAAGCCGTTCTTGATCCAGGCCCACGGCTCCGACCTGCACGTGCACGTCCAGACGCCCGGGCTTTACACCCTGAACCGTCGCGTGCTGGAAGCTGCCAGCAGGATCTTCTACGTCACGCCCAACCTCGCCAGCTACATC
>JBOHUP010000480.1:0-4244 GCA_050734615.1 Candidatus Dormibacteraceae bacterium
CCGCTGTACCGCGCCGAACGCCTGGAGAAGGCGCTGGACACCCCGGCGCACATCTACTTCAAGTACGAGGGTGTTTCGCCGGCCGGGTCGCACAAGCCGAACACGGCTGTGCCCCAGGCCTATTACAACTCGAAAGAGGGCGTGAAGCGGCTCACCACGGAGACAGGGGCCGGCCAATGGGGCTCCGCGCTTGCCTTTGCCGGGGCGCTGTTCGGCCTCGAGGTCACCGTCTACATGGTCAAGGTCTCCTACGAGCAGAAGCCATACCGGCGAGCGATGATGGAGACCTGGGGCGCGACGGTCTACGCCTCGCCGACCAACCTGACCAACGCCGGACGTGGCATCCTCGCCCAGGACCCTGATTCTCCGGGCAGCCTTGGCATCGCGATCTCCGAAGCAGTCGAAGACGCGGCCACTCACGACGACGCCAAGTATTCGCTGGGCTCGGTGGTCAATCACGTCCTGCTGCACCAGACCGTGATCGGCCTCGAGGCGAAAAAGCAGATGGAGATGGTAGGGAGCTATCCCGACGTCGTCATCGCATGCGTGGGCGGAGGCTCGAACTTCGCCGGTCTGACCTACCCGTTCATCGGAGACAAGCTGAAGGGAGACCGCCCGAAGACGCGCTTCATCGCGGCGGAGCCGGCGGCCTGCCCCACTCTCACGCGCGGGGTCCTTGCTTACGACTTCGGCGACGCGGTCGGCATGGGTCCGGTCGTCAAGATGTTCACCCTGGGCCACAGCTTCGTGCCCGACCGGATCCACTCCGGCGGCCTGCGCTACCACGGAGACGCCCCGTCTCTTTGCATGCTCGTCGATCACAAGCTGGTCGAGGCTCGCGCCTACAAGCAGAACGAGTGCTTCGCCGAGGCGGTGCGGTTCGCGCGGAGCGAGGGCTTCCTGCCGGCGCCGGAATCGGCTCACGCCCTGCGAGCGGTGGCGGAGGAGGCGGTGGCAGCTCGAGAAGCCGGCGAGAAGAGGACGATACTGTTCGGCCTTTCCGGACACGGCCACTTCGACATGTCGGCCTACGACGCCTATTTCGCGGGCAAACTAGAGGACATCGAGCTGTCTCAGTCGAGAATCGACGCTGCGATCGAGGAGCTGCCGAGGGTGCCGGCCCTGCCGTAATCGCGGAGTCATCGATCGCATGCGAATAACGGTTTCACCGAGCGAGCGACCTGCTTCGCATGCGAAACTCGGTCCCCTCGAAGATGGAAATGGCAGGACTGGCGAGGCGGATCGCGATCGCGGCGACGATGATCATGTTCGCGGCGTGCGGAAGCGCATCGAGCTCCAGCGGGCAGGCGGCGGTCACGTCGAGCTCCGCGCCGTCAGCCGCACCATCGCTCAGTCCTTCGCCATCGCCGTCGCCCGCATCCTCCGCCACAGCGACACCGGTGGGCGGATCCATCGATCTTGGGAATTGCCCGGCGTATGCCGCCGGCCAGCACCCGCTCGGCAGCCCCGGCCCTCCCGGAGCCGGCGTGCATACAGACGCCACGCTCAACTGGCAGGGGTGCGGGACCGTGACGCTGCCGTTGGGAACGAGCCGGTTCATGACCGGTGACAACTGGCAGCTCGGATTCGCCACAACCTGCCCCAACGAGCTGGACTACGGAGAAGGCGGCATGGGCCCGAACGTCACTTTCAACGAGGTTCTCCTCGACGGAACCGCCGGTCCCGATACTCAGAGCGGCGCCGGGCCGTGGACCGACGGCGGCGGCAGCATCATGGCTCACGGCGGCAACTACCAGCTTCGCGTCACCTCGATAGATGCACGCTGTCGCTGGCACGTCGCGATCTATCCAAGCTGAAGCCTCCAGGAGCCAGCTGAGCGCCGTGGGCAAGCGGGATGACGACCTTGGCTTTCCTTTCTCATCTGCGCCCCGCGCCGGAACCTAGCATCGAGCCGTGCGGCGGATCCTCATCACGGGCATATCGGGCGCTGGTAAATCCAGTGTCATCCGGGTGCTGGCAGCACGCGGCCTCAAGGCGATCGACACCGATTGGAATCCTGAGTGGGAGCATGTCGCCACCAGCGGCGATGAGTGGGTTTGGCGAGAGGATCGGATTCGGCAACTGCTCGATGAAGAAGATACCGAAGCCCTGTTTTTGAGCGCTTGCGTCTCGAACCAGGGCAAGTTCTATGAACGCTTCGACCAGGTCATTCTCCTGAGCGCACCGGAGTCGCTGACCCTCCAACGGCTGGCGGATCGAACCGACAACCCCTATGGAAAGCGGCCGGAAGAGATCGCCGATGTGCTGCGCTACAAGGCGACTGTCGAGCCAATGTTGCGAAAGTCTGCATCCGCTGAGATCGATACAAGTCTTCCGCTGGCGGAAGTCGTCACCAAGGTTCTAGAAGTTTCCCAAGAGCATTAGGGTGCCTCGTGGGCGCGTAGTTTCCGTAACTCGACCAGCTGGATATTCGTGGCCGGACCGTCAGGCTGATGGGATCAGGGAGGTGAGAGGGCATGCTTCGATGGGCCGCCGCGTCGCCCCCAGCCGGGTCTGAGCGGCGGTAGGTCTCTGAGCTCAGGGTCGCCTGGCGGCTCAGCGTCACCGTCGTCACCGCTCCATCCTCTTCCGTACTGGTCTGGAATGCTGCCCCATCCGAAATAGGCGTGCGGCCCGTTCGGGACGATCCCGAAGGTTTCAACTGGGTCGATCTGCGACTTGCCAACCGTGCAGAGGTGAGCCCAGTCATCGCCCAGGTCGAACACATAGAGAACTGCTCACCGATCTTGAGGCGGGTCAGGTTGAGGCGCCGCTCGTCCCTAACGGCGTGGTTGAAATCGGACTCGGGCTCAGCGCTTCCAATGCGCATTCCATCGCCAAGCTCGAACTCGTGCAGATGTGCGCGATCCCAATCGTGCAAACCCGTCGTCAATCGCGCCGGCCAGCTGGCCAAATGGGTGATTTACGGAGACCCCGATGAGTCACCCTGGACGTGGCCACAAGTGTTGATCGCGCCCTTGGACCAGCTCGACTTGCACCGAGATCCAGGCGCCAAGCCCCGAATGCTTCGCTGCTGCGCGCATCGGGGCCTCGCACTGGGTCGTCTCTTCATCTCGATCACAGTAGGCCGAGTGGGTAATCCCCCGGACCACCCTACTGTTAACCCTAGGTTTTACAATAGGCTTGATATGGCAGTTCCCCGTGTGGTTACGGCAGATGACTTGAGGAGCCAGCTCGGTCGCGAGCTCGATCAGCTTCGTTCGAGCGAGGAGGTTCTTTTCGTGTCCAAGCGTGGGCGCCTGACTGCGGTCCTCATCGACATCGAGCAATACCGAGCCATGGTCGAGCGAGACGAGTACCTCGAGGACAGCCTCACCGCGCTACAGGCTCGCGAGGAGGCCGGCCTGGCCATCTCGTGGTCGAAGGTCCGCAAGTAGCACCAAGCAAGAGGTACGAAGTCCGCCTCCATCCGGAGGCGATCAAGGCGTACCGCCGGCTCCGCGGATCTGTCGCCGATCGCATAGCAACTGCAATCGATGGCCTCGGGATTAATCCGCGTCCGACGGGCGCGGTAAAGCTTGCGGGCCGGGAGGACTTCCGCGTCCGCGTTGGCGATTACCGCATCGTCTACGCGGTGGACGAGGCCGAACATGTCGTCCTCATCGCCAGGATCGCCGACCGCCGCGATGTGTATCGGCACTGATCCCGCCGACCTACCGGTTCGCGTGACGCAAGCGCCGCGAATTGGAGTTGGCCGCAGTTTCCGTAAGTGGCTTACGGCCTCCGAACCCGCATCGTCGAAGCTATCCTCGGTCTGGTGGATTATCCTCGGTTCGCGCGTGAGCCAGCGCCTGAGCCCGGGAGTGGATTGCCGGTCCTCGCCCTCCGGCTCGGCATGAATCCGCGCACGAGCACCTGATGCACAACGACGTCGAACGCTTCAGCGAGTGGGCGCCGGCCTACGACCGCCATCACCTGCAGCGCCGCGTCTTCGAACCGGTGCAGCGCATGGTCCTCGACCTGGCGGCCGTGGAGGTGCCACAGCCTCAAGCGATCCTCGACATCGGCTGCGGAACCGGCCGGCTCCTCCGCACCTGCGAGCAGCGGTTCGCCAGCGCGCGGCTCGAGGGAGTCGACGCTGCCGAGGGGATGATCGAGCAGGCCCGGTCGTCGGCATCGGGGTCGAGCATCGGTTTCCAGCTGGGCACCGCCGAGCATCTTCCATTCGGCGACGCCGAGTTCGACATCGTCTTCAGCACGATGACCTTCCATCACTGGGCCGA
>JBOHUP010000481.1:0-4913 GCA_050734615.1 Candidatus Dormibacteraceae bacterium
GGCACCTGGGGTGGGCAAGACGATCCTGGCCCAGCAGATCTGCTTTCGCAATGCCACCACCGAACGCAAAGCGATCTACTACTCGACGATTTCCGAACCGCCCGAGAAGTTCATCAGCCATATGGAAGCTTTGGACTTTTTCGACCGCAATGCGCTTGCGGACAAGGTCGAATTCATAAACCTCCGCGAGATACTGCAGGACGATGACCACGGCCTGCCGGCGATGGTCGATGAGATCGTCCGCAAGTGCATCGACGAGCATCCTGCGATCGTGGTCATCGACAGCGCTAAAGCCCTTCGGGACTTCATCAGCGGCGAACGCTCCCTACGGAACTCCATCTACCCACCTTGCAGCACGTGTCGCCCATACCGACTCCATCTTGCTGTTCGTCGGCGAATACACCACCGACGAGCTCGAATCGGCGCCCGAGTTCTCGCTCGCCGACGGGATCCTTGAGCTCGCGTTCGAATCGCGCGAGCCGGTGGACCGCCGTTGGCTACGGGTTAGAAAACTCCGCGGCACCCGACATCTGGCGGGCCACCACGCTCTGCGAATCGATGACACGGGGATCACCCTGTTCGTTCGCGCCGAGACCATCGATGGCGAGGCGGTCGAGGCAGCGGAGCCAGAAGGCAGAATCTCGATCGGGGTGCCTGGCTTGGACCGGATGACGCACGGAGGGCTCCCCAGGGGCGGATCGACAATCGTGCTGGGACCGTCGGGTTGCGGAAAGACGGCACTGGCGCTGTCGTTCATCGTCAAGGGTCTGGAGAACGGTGAGTCTTGCCTCTACGTCACCTTTACATCCTGAAAATGAGAAACAGTGACCACGACAAGGGCATATGGACGTTTGCGATCACAGCTCGTGGGTTTGAGGTGCAGACCAAGCTCGAAGGGGTGTCCGGCCTGCTTGGCTGGAGCGCGTTGACCGCTGAGGCGAACCCTCAAGGGACTCGTAGTCGGCGCCGGGGCGACGCTCCAGGGACCTGATCCACGGCCAGCGCGCAGCATCCGCGTCTTGGATCCAGGGCCGTCGACCACTGACCCGACCGGATCGTCAAGGGTCGGGCGCGGGCCGAAACCAGCGACAATCCCATGGTGGGAGAGGAGCTGATGGACGCTGAAGAGAGATCTAGGCTGATCGCGAGGTACAGGCAGGGGCACCAGGCCGTCGCCGATGCGCTGACCGGCGTGACCGAGGAGGAGCTCGACCGCTCGGCCAGTGGCGAATGGACGCCTCGCCAGATTGCCCACCACCTCGCCGACAGCGAGATGATGTCGGCGATCCGGATCCGCCGCCTGCTCACCGAGCGCGAGCCGGTGATCCAGGGCTACGACGAGAAGGCATTTGCCATGCAGCTGACCTCGGACCGTCCGATCCAGCCTTCGCTCCAGGCGCTTCGTTGGGCGCGCGAAAGCACCGCCCAGCTGCTCGAGCGCATGACCGAGGAGGACTGGCAGCGCGTGGGAACGCACGACGAGAGCGGGCGTTACACGGCCGTGGACTGGATGCGCATCTACGCCGCACATGCGCACGACCACGCCGACCAAATCAAACGCTCCCGCGGAATGGCCTAGGGGTGGCCGGCGACCATGAGTTGATGGAGGCCGCGCTGGCGCGCGCGGCCGCCGCGCACGACGCGGACCTCGCCGACCTGATCGAGGAGCTCCGGATCCCCTCGATCAGCACGCTCCCCGAACGCCGCGCGGACTGTTTGCGCAATGCACGCTGGCTGAGCGAGCGGTTCCAGCGGCTGGGCATGACGTCAGAGATCGTCGATGTCATGGACGGAGGGCTGCCGGTGGTGATCGCAGACTGGAAGGGGCAACCGGGCAAGCCGCATCTCACCATCTACGGGCACTACGACGTGCAGCCGCCTGATCCCCTCGACGAATGGAGGTCACCGCCGTTCGAGCCCACGATCCGCGACGGGCACCTCTATGCGCGCGGGGCGGCCGACAACAAAGGCAATCACATGGCGACGATCAAGGCCGTCGAGCACCTCTTCGGCGCCGGCGGGCCGCCCCTCAACCTTCGCTTCATCCTCGAGGGAGAGGAGGAGATCACCGGTGAGGCGCTGCCCCGCTACATCCGCGCCAACGCGGCCCGTTTGACGACGGACGCCGTGCTCATCTGGGACAGCGGGCTGGACGAAGACGGCCACCCGACGGTCGCCACCGCATTGCGGGGTCTGCTGTATGTCGAGCTGCATGCCAGGGGTGCGGCGGTCGACCTCCACTCCGGCTCCTATGGCGGAGTGGCGCCCAATCCCATCAATACGCTGGCTCGAATCGTCGGTGAGCTGAAAGACCGCAACGGCCACATCACGATTCCGGGTTTCTACGACCTGGTGCTTTCGCCTACCAAAGAAGAGCTCGCGGAGTGGAAGGCGAAGGACGGGGGCTACGCCGAGGCGGTCAAGCACCTCTCAGGCGCACGTGCACTCGAAGGAGAGCCCGGATTCCTCGCCCTCGAACGGACCGGCAGCCGTCCCACTCTGGACGCCAACGGTATCGTCGGCGGCTTCACCGGCGAGGGCAAGAAAACGGTCATTCCCGCCCGTGCCTCGGCCAAGATCAGCATGCGCCTCGTGCCCAACCAAGACTGGAAATCGATCCTGGCCGCATTGGAGAAGCAGGTGCAGGAGCTGACCACGCCGGGCGTCGAGGTCACGCTCACCGTCCTGGGCTCCGCACCGCCGGTAATCTGCGGCGTGGACCACGCGCCGGCTCGAGCGATTCGAGCCGCCTACCGCGCGGCGTTCGGCAGGGAGACGTCGCTCGTTCGCGTGGGCGGGTCGATCCCGGTTTCGGTGGACTTCCAGGAGGCGCTCGGCGCGCCGATGGTGATCAGCGGTGTGGCTCAATCGGACTCAGCCGTCCACTCACCCAACGAGCATTTCCTGGTCGAGAACTACCACCGGGGCATCGAGGCCGTGATCCGCTTCATCTGCGGCCTGGCCGGCGAGTCGGACGCCTAAGCTCCCTTCCTCAGGAGTCGTGAATCGTGGCGCGGCTTCTCGCTGGTCTTCCGCGACCATCCGTAGCTGCTGCGGAGCCGGCCTTTAGACGCTCCGACGTCGCGACCTGGTCGTGGCCGCCGGGGCCCGGTCATCGACATGAGCGGCGAGCCACCGGCTCAGGGCTGCACCGTCGCGCCAGGCCTCGACCACCCGCTCGCGCACCTTCGGGGTCGCGATCCAGGGCGCGATGTCCCAACGGCGCCAGTAGATCAGGCGCTTGTGACGCAGGAGCTCGGCGCGCGGATGGTCCTGTGGATGCGGCGGAGGCACTCGCTTGAGCTCGGGGTCGCCGATCTCGTAACCCTTGTCGCGCAGGGCCGCGACCGCCCGGGCGAGCTCAGCGCCGGATTTCTGGACCGCCGCTGCGGCACGGAAACGGGCGAGATCAAAAGGCTCCAACATGTAGCGTCCCCCAGCGGCGACCAGCCCGGTGGCGTCCAGCGAGACGTAGCCGCCGGCTGGCGCGGAGGCGTAGATGTTGGTCTTGTACGGGGACTTGTCGGCAGCGAACCGGATGTCGCGGTTGGGCCGCGAGAGCCGCGCCGCGCCGAACTCCGGCTCGAGCTCGGCCAGCAGGGCGACCATGGGTGCCTTCACATCCTGTTCGTACTGTCGGCGGTGAGCGGCGAAGTACGCCTTGGTGTTGTTGGCCCGAAGGCCCAGGAAGAATCCCTGGAAGTCTCCGCGCCAGCCCTGGAAACCGGCCGTCATGCCGTCCAGCGTATCGCTCACCCCTGAATCAACGGGCAGGGTTGATAAGCGGCGCATCGACGCTACCGGCCTTGCGTCCTGGTTTTGTCGCCGAGCTCGCCCTTAGAATCGGCACGCTTTGATGGGATCCTGACTCTCGACCTTAGAGCCCGGAAGTTAGGACGGAAGCCTTGCGTTGAGTCCTTGCCGAGCGTGTGAGTGCGATTGAATACCAGCAGCGACGTCCCAGGATTAAGGCTTCGAGAGTCGACGTCCGCAAGTCGGGCGACGCGGTCCCGGTCGGCATGCCCATAGGCCTTGAACCCGTACCGTCGCGCCAGGTCAGGCAGGTCCCTACCCAGGGCAGCTTTGATCGCGCCGCCCTGACCTGAAGCTCCAAAGCCGTGAACCACCAGCAGGACCTCCTCGCCGGTGCGGCGCGCCTCTTTGATCTCCCCTTCCAGTTGCTCTAGCGCCTCCGAAACGGTCTGCCGAGAATGCGCGATGTCTACCCTGCGCACGAATTCACCTCGTGGAAAGCATGGCGGGCATCGTAGAGGCATTTACAGCTCTTGGCTTCCGGCAGCCCGAGGATGTCGGAATGGCGGCCAGCTGACAACACCCTATGGGTCGCGCAGCGGGGTATCGTCGACAGTTGGCGACCGAAAGCCCCGCAGCCCAGCACACGGAGACACTGCTACTGGAGCTGGAAGCCCCCAATTCGTACGGCTTCACTCCGACGGTCATTCAGTTCCATGGCCTCATCGGTCCAGTTCACACCGTTTATGGATCCGACGCCACCGCCCACTCGATTGCCCAGGCTCACGCCGATGCAGTTGCGCATGAGTGGTCTGCTGACGCCGTCGCGGGCGCCGTAACTGACTGCCATCTTGGGGGTGAACCAGCGGCTGCGTTTAGGATGTCGGGCGATCTGATCACGGCTGCGGGCACCACCGCCGGCCAGTTCATCCGTATCTACGCGGTCCACAACGACTTCCTATTCGAGGTCATCTTGATCGGGACGGGCGGCATCGACGACCAAGCGGTCCGCGATGCCCTTGGAATGTTGGGGTCCCTCAAGTGGACGTTCTAGGAGCTGGGAAGAACCTTTAAGCGACTGCGGATAACCTGAGACGTTTGGCGGAGAGGGAGAGATTTGAACTCTCGATGGGCCAGTGACCCATAACGGTTTTCGAGAC
>JBOHUP010000482.1:0-3536 GCA_050734615.1 Candidatus Dormibacteraceae bacterium
GAGATGGCCTGCCCGATCGATCCCCTCCTGGCGAAGCTCGCGCGATGAGCCTTCTCGAGCTGCGGAACGTGGAGGTGGAATACACGCGCCAAGACGGAACGCGCGTGCCCGCGGTGGCGGGTGCCAGCCTCAGCGTGGACGCCGGCGAGATCGTCGGCCTGGTCGGCGAGACCGGCTGCGGCAAATCGTCTCTGGCCAAGGCGGCGGTCGGCCTCGTTGCGGTGGCGCGTGGAACCGTGACGTTTGAAGGTAATCCGGTCCATGTCCTCGGCCGGCGAGCCCGCCCATCCGTCGAACGGCGGCTGCAGCTCGTATTTCAGAACCCATACGAGTCGATCAACCCGCGGCGAACCGTAGGTGCTCAGGTCGCCGATGCTTTTGCGATCAGCAAGTTGCTGCCGCGTTCGGCCTGGGGGGGGCGGGTTGAGGAGCTTCTGCATCGAGTTGGGCTGCCGTCGAGCATGGCGCGACGCTTTCCACACCAGCTCAGTGGTGGTCAGCGCCAGAGAATCGCCATCGCGCGAGCGCTTGCGGCGAATCCCGCGATGATCGTTCTCGACGAACCTCTGTCCGCTCTGGATGCTTCCGTGCAGGCACAGGTCGCCAACCTGCTGGTGGAGCTGGCCAGGGACCTCAAGGTCGGGATGCTGCTGATATCACACGACCTGGCCATCATCCGACACGTCGCGCATCGCACCGCGGTCATGTACCTCGGCCTGGTGGTCGAAACCGCGCCGACCGCCCAGCTTTGGGATACGCCGATGCACCCTTACTCGCAGGCCTTGATCAACGCCATCCCGCACGCCGATGGCGCCGGACATCTGCCGGCCGCGCTGACCGGGGAGATCCCCGATCCCGCCCGACCTCCCTCGGGATGCCGGTTCCATCCTCGATGTCCCCGCGTGATGGACCGATGCTCAATCGACATCCCCCAACTCGTCGCCAAGCCAGGGGGGCGCCACGTCGCCTGCTGGCTCCATGAACCGCCGCTGACCGCCGCCGAAATGGTCGCCCGACAGGTGTCGCTTTGACTCCGGGGTCGGAGGCGGCGGGCTCCGGGCGGCTGGCGAAGCTCGCGTACCAGCACGTGCGGCGAGAGATACTCGGCCACCGCCTCGGCGCAGGCACCGTGCTCAACGAAGGCTCCATCGGGATCACGCTCGGAATGTCGAAGACCCCGGTCCGGCATGCCCTCCAGGCCCTGCGCCAGGAGGGCCTTCTCGAGGTCGGCCCTCGGCGACAGCTGGTGGTGCGCAACTTATCGCCGGTCGAGAGGGATGAGCTGGTCGCGGTTCGAGAGGCACTCGAGCGGATCGCCGTCAGTCACGCTTGCCGGCATCTGAGCGACGACGATTTCGACTACCTTCGAACTATTCTGCGGCGCCAGCGCAGGTACGCGGAAGCAGGCGAGGAGGACGACTTCGTCGACTGCGATGAGGAAATGCACATTGGGATCTCCGAGAGATCGGGACTCCACCTCGTACCGCAGTTCCTGAATCAGCTTCGCGGATTCGTCCGTCTGATGCAGATGACCGCCCGGCGCGATCCTGGCCACATGTTCCGGGTTATCGACGAGCACCTGCGGCTGGTCGACGCCATCGAGGCCCGAAGCGAGGACGAAGCGCTGGCGGCGCTTGCCCATCACCTCCATACCGCCGAGTACATCATCACCGCGAACTGAGCGCGTAGATTCCACGGAGTGGCATCAAATCCCGGCGATCAGGCGATGGCGACGAATGGTCCTAAAGTGGCCATGCTCACTCGTGAATACCCTCCCGAGGTCTATGGGGGCGCCGGGACCCACGTCGAGTATCTCGTGCGAGCGTTACGCCGGCTGACCGACGTCACAGTGCATTCCTGGGGACAGCCTCGGGACGAGCCTGGCGTGAGCAGCTATCGGCCCTGGGCGGCTTTGTCTGATCCAAAGCCGGAGGCGGCGGCCCTCCAAGCGATATCGATCAATCTGGCCATGGCCGCGGCGGTCAAGGGCGCGGACGTCGTTCACAGCCATACGTGGTACGCCAATCTCGGCGGTCATCTTTCGAAGCTGATGTGGTCGATTCCTCATGTGGTGACCACCCACAGCCTTGAGCCGCTGAGGCCCTGGAAGGCCGAGCAGCTGGGCGGCGGTTATGCGCTGTCGAAGTTCTGCGAGCGAACCGCATACGAAGCCGCGGACGCAGTCATCGCAGTCTCACACGGAGTGCGGGACGACGTTTTGAAGTGCTACCCGGAGGTGGATCCAGGGCGCGTCCACGTAATCTACAACGGCATCGATCCGGAGGTCTACCGGCGCCAACCGTCGGAGGAATCGCTGAACCGTTTGGGGATCGACGGGGGCAAGCCTTACGCGTTCTTCAACGGCCGAATCACGCGGCAGAAGGGCTTGCAGCTCCTGTTGGCGGCGGCTCTCAAGATCGATGCGCGTCATCAGCTGGTCATCGTGGCCAGCAATCCGGACACGCCCGATATAGCGACCGAGGTGGCCGCCCTGGCTGAGCGAGTTCGTGCCGAGCGAGGCAACCTGGTCTGGATCGACCGGTTCATCGCGCTGGAGGATCTGATCCACATCCATTCCAGCGCCTCAGTTTTCGTGTGCCCGTCGATCTACGAGCCGTTCGGCCTGGTCAACCTCGAGGCCATGGCGTGCGAGACGGCCGTGGTCGCTTCGCGGGTGGGCGGAATCCCCGAAGTCGTGGTGGACGGCGAAACCGGTTACCTGGTGGATTACGACGCGAAGGACCATGAGGCATTCACGACTGCGTTGGCCTCCCGCATCGAGGAGCTCCTGAACCACCCGTCTCTCGCCACCGAGATGGGCAAGGCCGGGCGCCGGCGAGTGTTGCGTCGCTTCGGCTGGCCTGCCATCGCGGCACAGACAATCGACCTTTATCGGGTGGTGACCATGGGTGAGGGAACATGAGCCCGCGCCGCGATGGGATCGTCGATTACCACGAGCGGCGCGCAGGCGAGTATGACGCGAAGAGCTGGGACCACCCCGACAGCGAGCAGGCGGCGGCGGAGCAGGTGCGGTTCGTCCTGGGCGCGATGCCGACGGCCCACACGCACAAGTGCTACTTCACAGCGGCGCGACTGGTCGAAGACTTGGGAGGAGGCGAGGTCATCATGGACGGGCCGGTCTTTGTCGTCGCGCGGCGCCGCCGGTGAGAGTCGCCGTCCTATCCGACCCGCACGGCGATCACGTTGCCCTGGCCAAGGTGATCGCACACCTCGAGCACGCCGGTCCGGTCGACGAAGTCCTGATCGGCGGTGATCTGGCCCAGGGCGGGGGGCAGCCGTCGGAAGTGGTGGACGAGATCCGGCGTCGAGGCTGGCGCTCGGTACGAGGCAACGCCGATGACCTGCTGGTCCGGATCGCCGGCGGCAGTTCTGCAGACGATGCGCTGCGCCCGGCGCGCGAGGCCCACAAAGACCTGCTCGATTCCGTCGCCTCTCACGCCGCACGGTCGGTCAAGCAACTCGGTCCCGGGCGCATTGACTATCTACGCTCCCTGCCCATCTCGATCGAGCTGGGC
>JBOHUP010000483.1:0-4674 GCA_050734615.1 Candidatus Dormibacteraceae bacterium
CCTCTTCCCTGCGCCCCTCCAGCTCGCGACCCCAGGCGCGGAGCGATTCCAGCTGACCCTCACGCACGCGAGAAAAGGTGATTCTGAGCATGGTGCCTCCTCCTTGCCTGCCTTGTTCGTTGCGGCAATTGTGCAATTAGAGTTCTCGAGAGATGCGAGTGACACGCTTCGACCACGCTGCAATCGCGGTACCGGACCTGGATGCAGCCATCGTCGCGTACCGAGAGCTTGGCTTCGACGTGAGCGCCGGGGGCAAGCACACTGGGCGGGGAACGCACAACGCGATCATCCGGTTCGGCCTGGATTACCTCGAGCTGCTGAGCATCTACGACCGAGACCTGGCGATCGAGCACGGCAGCGGCGAGCTCATCTCTTTCCTGGAGCGCACCGGAGGCGGCCTGATCGGATTCGCCCTGGCCAGCGACGACCTCGACTCCATCGCCGCTGCTTGGACCTCCGGCTTCGCACCACTCGGGAAACCGGAAGCGATGGAGCGAGTTCGGCCCGACGGTTTCCGCCTGAGCTGGCGCCTGCTCATCCCGGGCGGTACGCCGTGGCTGCGCCCGTGGCCATTCCTGATCCAGTGGGAAACGCCCGACGAGGCACGGGTGAAGCGGGATGCTCCGGGCCATCACAGCAACGGCGCATCAGGCGTCGCGGGCGTCACGGTGACCGCCGGCTCCGTGCCGGCGCTATTGCCTCTCTACGTGCACGACCTCGGCCTGGAAGGGGAGTCGGAGCACGGAGGCAAAGCCGTTCTAGATGTGGGAACCACGCGAATCCGACTGATCGAACACCCCAGCAAACCAGGCCAGAAGCAGCCCAGAAGTGGGCTTCACGAAATTGAGCTGCGAGTTAGCGACCTAAAGGCAGCGGCAGACCAAACCGGCGGGACGCCCGACGGCAACGGGGGCCTGCTGATTCCACCCGAACGCACTATTGGGGCCCGCATCGTCCTGGTCGGCGCCGGCTGATCGGAGCCGCCCCGCTGATGGCGTAATCAGATGCTTTACGACGGCACAGTTAAGGACGCGATCATTTAGTCTCGGTGTCGTGGAGCCGGAGGAATCGACTGGCTCCTTCAAGCGTCTACGGCTGCGGTACGAGGGCAGGTGCGTGATTTGCGGACGGGAGCTCGCCAAAGGCACCGAAGCGCTGTACTACCAAGCCACGAGGACAGTTCGGTGCGTTGAGTGCCCCACGAGTGAAGCCGGCCCTGAGGCTTTACCTCTGGACCTGGGCATCGCTGGGAGCTCCGCGCATGGCGAGTACGAACGTCGCAAGGCCGCCCGCGAGGCTCGGGTCAAAGGTCGAGTTGGCAATTTCCTGGGCGAGGTCGTCCTTGCGATCGCTGGCGAAGCACAGTCAACGACAGCGTGGGAGCGTGGCTCCATCGGAGAGCAGAAGCTTGCCGCGGCGCTCGCTGGAATCGATGGCGTCCAGATACTCAACGATCGCCGCGTACCTGGAACGAGGGGCAACATCGACCACATCGTCATCGCCCCGGCAGGTGTTTTTGTGGTGGACGCTAAGCGGTATGCAGGTTTGATCCGCATCCGCGACAGGGGCAATCTGTTCAAACGCGACGATCGACTCTATGTGGGCAGCCGAGACTGCTCAAAGCTCGCCGAGAACATGGCTTGGCAGGTGAAAGCCGTGGAACGGGCCCTGGAATCGACCGGCGTAGACCTCGCGAGCCTGCCAATCGAGCCGGTCCTCTGCTTCATTGATGGAGAATGGCCAATGCTTCTCCCTCCAGAGTCGTTCAAGGGAGTCCGCCTGGAGGGCAAGCGGTCGATTCGGAAGCTCATGGTCCGTAATCAGACACTCGACGCTCAACAGATCGCAAAGTTGACCCGGACACTTTCTGTCGCGCTTGCCCCGAAGGCGGACGATATGACCCCGCCGGAATAGGATTGGGCCGTGTCGAATCCTCAGCCTCCCGAGTTCGAGAAGAGCAGGCCGGCAAGCCCCGATGAGATCCATGGGCTGCCCGGCATAAGCCACGTGGCAATCCACGTTGTCGAGAGGTGCATCGAGATGCACCACGTGGTCGAAATCAATTACAAGGACGCGGCAGGGAAAAGCAGCAAGATCAGGATCCGGCCAGGCTACATTCGCTACAACGTCGCCAACCACCTCGTTCTGTGGGGTATCCGCGACGGCCGTGAGAACTGGGAAGAGTTCCGGCTCGACCGCCTCCACGCGGCACAGGACACCGGCGAGGTTTTCACTCCCAGCTGGTAGGACGAGGGCCGATGGAACCGATCAGCCCGAAGCGAGATACCAGCGCATCTGGACAAGCGATGGAGTTCCGGGTATGGACCGAGCTCATCCAGCAGTCGCGGGGTCTATTACATATATTCCTGCCCCTGCTCGACAGAGGCCTGGATGCGGTCGTCCACAGGTTGACTGACGGCGAGTACATCCCGATCCAGGTCAAGAGCCGCGGTCGCCTCCATGTAGGAGCGGTCGAGGTGACCATCCCCGCCTACAGCCTCGTCGATGACCGGGCGGTGATCATCGCCGGCTTGTTCAACGACGATGGGCTCGGTCCGACTGTGCTGGTCGTCGACGAAGGCACGTTCAAACGGCTGGCCGCCCGCAGGATGTCGAACGGCTTCGAGGTCTATTCAGCCTCATTCGGAATGCATCCGACTGACAGAACCCATTGGGAGCCGTATCTGGTGCCAAGTTCGGAGCTCGCGGCGCGAATCCTCGGCGCGCCGCCGCCCCCCGCGGGCGCTGAGGCTTTGGCTGCCGGCGAACGACTCGAACCGCAGGATCGGCATAACCAGTGGCTTGGCTTCCTCGGCGAAGCAGAGGTGGTTCGGCGTCTGGCCGACAACTCCAGGCTCGACCTGTTCCGCCCCTTTCCCGACATGGAGATGGTCGAGGTGCTGGCCCGCGACAACGTCACCGGTCGATTCGCCGGCCTGCAGGTCAAGACGGCCGTCCCGTCTCAGTACGGAGAGGCACACATCCATGTCCAGGAGACGACTTTCGTCCCGGCGCCGACCACCTGGGTGGTTGGTCTGGCCTGGATCGCAGAGACAGGCCGGTTTGCCGACGAATGCCTGCTGGTCCCCACTGAACATTTGCGCGAGATCGCAGTCGACACGGGAGGCCGCCTGGTTCTGGATTTCAAACCTGAGAGCCCCGCACGGACACCGCTTGATCCGTACAGGCACCAGCTTTCAGAGCTCGGTGCGCTTGTCGGTCAGATAACCGCGGAAGCTCACGCCTAGCCGAACAAACCGTGAAAACCGCTCGAGCGACGAGTGGTTCGAAAGGCCTCCCGGTCCCGAAACCCTATCGGCGCCGTTCCTCGAGTGTCCTGGCGTTCTCCCGAACTCGAATCCCGTCGCTTTCGCGTGGACCCCAAGTCAGACAAATTCGGCGAGACATCTCTACAGCTGGCGCATATTGCCGGTGAATGAGCATCGCAACTTCGGTGAAGACTCCCGCGCGGCGGAGCAGCGCGCCTTCATGGAGCTGGTCGAACCCGTTTTGCGGGCTTCTGACTGGTGCTCGGACTAGGCCTCAGGCGTCGTTTGGGTTCGCGCGTCACCTCCCCGAGCCCATCGCTGCGCTTCGACGCAACTGGGACAGACCGGCTTGTCGCCCGCGCGCGGCCGGCGGCGGGCTTCGCCGCTTGCCGACCGGCAACTGTGCGGCCGCCTCGACTGGCGCTCGCTCCTAGCGAGAGACGGGCACGTCGGATGGAAGTTGGCCAGAACTCGAGCCGCAGCGCGCTCGCCAGGCGACTGAAGGTATCCATGGTCGGACTCTTACGGCCCCGTTCGATCCTGCTTATCTCCGTTTGGGCGACTCCGGACCTTTCCGCCAGATTCTCTTGGGTTAGGTTGAGATCACGCCGCCTGGTGATCAGAGCGTTGATTAGGGCGTACTTGACCTCTTTAGCAAGCAAGTCACGGATGGCTTCGGCCCCTTGAGCCTGTGCTTCCGCCTCGAGTTCATCGTAAAACTCGTCAAAACTAGTGCTCTTCGTCAATCGCATCGCTGACTGATGATATGAGTGTTGACTCATAATGTCAACGTCGTTGGCGCGAGTGCCAATCACTAAGGCGAGATCGGGCTAGGGCAATCTCTCTTTCTTGGCGACGCGAGGACGGATCGCGGCCTTTGTCATAGCCCGCCAACAGCAGAACCACCCGATCTCCGTACGCATGACAGAAGACACGCGCCAGTAGCGGACGATCGCGAAGCCGAAATTCGAAAAGGCCGCCGCCAAGTTGACGACCCGAACCCCGAGCCGCATACCGCGATGCCTTGCTGCTGAAGGATCTCGCGCATGGCAGCACCCACCGTTCTCCGGTCATCTGGCGAGAGCTCGTCGACAAGCCATTGACGCACCGGTTGGCTGCCGCTCTGGTCCTCATAGAACTCGAGCTGGAACGCTGGCGGATCCATCTAATCCCGCAAAGCTAAAGGCTCTTAGTCAGCAGGAGCCCAATGTTGGCATAGCAACTGAGAAGCACCCTATCGAAACCAATCCAGCGATTGGGATCTCAGTCGTTGGTGCCGCTTGGCCAATCGAGCGCGCCCTTGCATGCTGGGTAGTTCGAGCAACTGAGGAAGGGTCTACTCGACCTGGAGTCCGCTTAACCTAGTGACCCAACCGCACGACTGGATTTACACCAGCTCACGCGA
>JBOHUP010000484.1:0-12498 GCA_050734615.1 Candidatus Dormibacteraceae bacterium
ACCACGGTCAGGCCGGCCAGCCGCCATGCCAGCGCCGGGGTCCACAGCCCGCGTGCCCCGGCGCGAAACGCGAACGCCTGCCCAGCCAGGCCCGCGGAAATGCGCGCCGGCAGGAGTCGCCGCGCCAGGCGCGAGCGAGCGATGCGCGGGCCGAGCAGCGCCGTGCCGAGCACCGCGGTGAGCAAGGCAATGGCGAGGGCGGCCGCGCCGAGGAGGCCGCGTGGAGCGTTCACGGCGCCGGTGGCGGCCATTATCTCGAGGGCGCCCAACGCGACGGCGACCGCCGCCAGGTCACAGGCCTTGTCGATGACGATGGTCGCGAGCGCGGAGCCGGCCGGCACGCGATGGCGCCGCCACAGCCACCACGCGCGGGCGGCGTCACCCGAGCGGATCGGCAGCACGTAGTTGAGCAGGCCACCCGCCGCGTTCATGGCGAAGGCGCGCACCATGCCCACAGGCGCGAGCGGACGCAGCAGCATCAGCCAGCGTCGAGCCCGGATGATGCTGGTCAGCAGCGCGAGCACGATCATCAGCAAGACCGGCCACCAGCTGTGCACCCGCATGTGGCTCGCGACCTCGGGCAGCGACACCGTACGCAGCCACAGCCAGAGCAGCAGGAGTCCGAAGGCGGTCTGCAATGAAAACCGCAGCCAGCGGTTCATGCGCCGACCTGCGAGTCACCAAATGCGTCACGCTCCAGGATCCAGCGCTGGGCGAACCACCAGAAGGCGAACAGGAACCCGATCACCAGCAGCGTGCCGCCATCGTCGTGGAAAAGGATGGCGGGAGCGCCTCCGATTGCGGCCGAGATAACAGCCACGGCCGCGACTCGGACCAGGTTGAGGAGAATCGTGCCGGGCCACTCTGATGCACACGACCTGGGTGCCCGCGGCGGCCGGGTGAGCGCCGCGCAGGGCCCCAGACCCCAAGACCAGGCTGATGCCGAACAGGAACAGGCTTGGCCAACCAATGCAGTCGCCTGGCTGATGCCGAGGCAGAGAGCGACGTCTTTCGAACCGACCAAATTGTGCAAGTCGTGCACTGGAGCGAACGCCTCATCAGCACGATCCGATCCCAGCGCCGCCAAGGCCTTTGGATTTCCAGAGTGGCGCAGGCACTTCGTCGTCGAAAATGTGCAGATATTGACCGATGCGCTCGCGGATTCCGAGCCTAAACTTCTTCTTTACGCGTGAGTGAGCGCCGACCTTCAGAAAGGAAAAAACGGAACTCATCTTCTAGTTAGAACCTCACCCCCCGCAGCCAAGCTCGGAGCCGGTGTCGAGAAATCGCCCGGCCCGAGCCTTTTCTAGGGGTACTCGGCTGCGGCGCGCAGAGCCCATTCGTGCAACCCTTCACGCCAGAAGCGCAGAGCTTCCACCCTCGTCGACGCCAGGCAGCCGTTGAGTGGCCTTGGTGCAGCCGCGCCGAAGCCGGCGGTCGATACCGGATCCACGCCGACTTTGACCTTGAGCTCCCCGAGGACGGCCGTTGCGTACTCATGCCACGAGCAGCAGCCGGCCGCCACCACGTGGACAAGGCCTTCCAGACCATCGGCAGCCAGGCGCAGCGCCGCGGGAGCAAGGTCGGCGGTGAAGGTCGGGTTCACCATCTGGTCGGAGACCACCCGAAGGCGATCGCCATGCCTCGCGCGCTGCAGGATCTTCTCCGGAAAGCTCTGGCCGGCCGTGCCGCCGAACACGCCTGCGGTCCTGATCACAAGGGCGGCCGGCATCGCTTCGAGGACCCTGCGTTCGCCTTCCAGCTTCGAGCGCGCATAGGCCCCGAGAGGCGACGGCGCATCGGACTCCAGGTAGGGGCGATCGAGCCGGCCGTCGAAGACGAAGTTGGTCGAGAAGTGAACCAGGCGCGCGCCGTGCCTCGAGCAGGCCGACGCTAGATGGAACGGACCGTTTGAGTTGACCTCCAGCGCCAGTTCGGGCTCGGTCTCGGCGCGGTCGACGGCGTTGTACGCGGCGCAGTTGAATACGACGTCTGGCCGCCGCGTCGCGAGGAGCCCGTCCACACCTTGGGCATCGGTGATCGACACCTGCCGGTGCGTGACTCCCACATCGTCGTCCAGAAGCCGGACGAGCTCCGAACCGAGCTGACCGGATGCACCGAGGACGAGCGCCTTCAACGGGCGCCGGCGCAGACCATCAATCCAGCTGCTGGGCCAGCCCCGAGTGCGCCAGCAGAAGCGCTGTCATCTCGCGCTCCGCGGCGGGTCGCCCGACGAGGAAGCCCTGGGCGGCATCGCAGCCCGCCTCCACGAGCACCGCCTCCGCCATCCGGTCCTGCAATCCTTCGGCGACCACGCGCAGCCCCAGGTTGTGGCCCAGGCCGACGGCCGACCGGACGATGGCCCCTGAGTCGGGGTCCGACGCCAGGGCCGAGACGAACGAGCGGTCGATCTTGATCTCATTGACCGGCAGGCGCATCAGGTAAAGCAGTGACGAGTAGCCTGTTCCGAAATCGTCCAGAGCGAGACGCACACCGATCTCGTTGAGCCGGCGCAGCGCCTTGGCCGCCGCCGCCGCCATGGCCACGCCCTCGGTGATCTCGAGTGTTAGGCGGTGCGGTTCGACCTCGAAGCTGCCCAGCGCCCGCGCGACCATCTCCTCGAGCGAGTGGTCCTCGATATTGCGCGGCGACACGTTGAGCGAGACCGACACGTCGAGGCCCTCCTCGAGCCACTTGCAAAGCTGGGTCAGCGCCGAATCGATCACCCATGCGGTGAGCGGATGGATGATGCCCGTCTCCTCCGCCATCGAGATGAAGCGGTCCGGGGGCATCAGGCCCTCACGTGGGTGATTCCAGCGCACCAACGCCTCCACGGAATGGATGGCGCCGGTCGCGAGCGTCACCTGCGGCTGGTAGTGAAGCACGAGCTCGCCTTGCGAGATCGCCCGCCGGAGCTCGCCCGCCAGGCCTGAACGCCGCAGGGTCTGTGCCTCTTGCTCGGGTGCATATACCGCATGACCTCCGCCCGATCGCTTGGCCACGTACATCGCGACGTCGGCCCGGCGCAGGAGCGTGCTTGGGTCGTCCCCATGCACCGGATACATCGCGATGCCGATGGAAGCGCCCGTTTCCACCATCTGGTCGGCGATCGCGAATGGGCCCTCGAGAGATGCCAGGATCTTTTTTGCCGTGACCACGACGTCGTCCGGATGGCGGGCGTCGATGGTCAGTACCGCGAACTCGTCGCCACCGAGGCGAGCGATGGTGTCTGTTGCACGCAGCACTCCACGCAGCCGTGCGGTGACCTCCTGCAGCAGGCTGTCGCCGCGGTCGTGGCCGAGTGCGTCGTTGATGTCCTTGAAGCGGTCCAGGTCCAAGAGGAGGACTCCGAACATCTTCTGATTGCGGCGCGCCGCGAGAAGCGCCTGGCGCAAACGGTCGCCGAACAAGCTTCGGTTGGGCAGCCCCGTCAGCGCATCGTGCAGGGCCTGGTACTCCAGCGCGTCAGTGTGCGCCTTGCGCTCCGAGATGTCGCGCAGCGTGGCGATGAACATGTGTCGCGACCCAACCTGCATCGAGCTGAGGACAAACTCCAGCGGGAACAAGCTGCCGTTCTTGCGCTTGCCCATCGTCTCGTGCGCCCCGCTCACCGGGATGTCGAGCTTCAACGTTCGCTGCAGATAGTTGTCGAAAGCGCTGCGGTGGGTCGTCGCGATGAGCATGTCGGTGGGCTGGCCGATGAGCTCTTGCTCGGGGTAGTCGAAAAGCTTTACCACGGCCGGGTTGGCAGACTCGATCAAGCCGGAGCCGTCGACGGTCGCCAGCCCGTCGGACACATTGTCGAGCACCGATCGCATGCGCTTCTCGCTTTCCTGCAGCGCGACCTCCGCTCGTTTGCGTTCGACGAACTCGCCGATCTGCGACCCCACGTCGTTCATCACCGCGATCAGGCCTTCGTCGAGGTCGCGTGGCGCCCAGGTGTGAAGCGAGATCATGCCGACCACGCGCCGCCCGCTCCGCACCGGGAACCCGACGATCCCGTGCAGGCCCACCGCAACCGCGGCGGCGGACCGCTGGGAGCTGTCACCCGCCAGGTCTGGCATCGCGACCGGCGCGCCCGACTCCCAGACCTGACCGGCCAAGCCTTCCCCGCGCCGGTAGCTTGCGTGCGCGGCAGTGGCCTCATACGCGGATGTGTCGCGCCCCGGCCGCTTCCATGAGGTGTGGAAGTGCATGGCATCCCGCTCGGCGTCGACCTCCCAGTACTCGGCCAGCTCCCAGTCGAGCGTCCGGCAGAGACCTTCGAGCACGCCTGGCGCGGCCTTGTCCCACCCAGGCGAGGTGACGAGCGCATGGGTGACGGCAAACCTCGCCGCCTGCAGGACCTCGTTGCGCTTGCGGTCGCGGATGTTGACAGCCACGGTCTGGAAATACAGCGGGTTGCCGTCCTGGCTCCGCACCAATCGCATGGTCAGGTCGACCCAAACAGGGTCGCCATCTTTGCGCGTGTAGCGCTTTTCGATGTGCACGCCCTCCTCCTCGCCCGCCAGCATGCGACGCATCGCATCCTGCAGCGCGCCCGAGTCGTCAGGGTGAGTGATATCCGGCAGCGTGAGGCCTCGCAGCTCGCCCTCCTCGTAGCCGACCAGCTGGCAGAAGGCGGAGTTGGCCGTGGTGATGTGGCCGTCGAGGCTGGAGAACGCCATCCCAGCCTGCGCCTGCTCGAACAGCGTGCGAAAGCGCGTCTCGGTCTCGTGCTCCGCCGCCTCCGCACGTGAACGCTCGGAGACATCGTTGACCAGAGTGAGCAGGAGGTCGGCGCCGGTTTCGATGAGGCGATGAATGGCCACCTCGACCGAGACCTTATGACCGTCCTTGGCGATCATCGTCGAGCTGTATCGGAGCGGGGCGACACCGCCGGCGAGCCGGCGGGCAAGGTTCGCCGCAAGCTCCGCGCGGTCCTCCGGAGCCGCCAGGTCGATCAGCGTCGGAAACGCGGCGAGCTCCTCGCGAGAATATCCCGTGAGCCTGAGGTACGCGTCGTTACCGGCCACGAACCTGCCGTTCTCGGTGATCAGAAGGCCCTCGCCGAGCTCGCTGAGGGCGGCCAGCATGGACGCCTGGCGCTCCACGTGCATGCTCAGGTCTCGTTCGACGGCGCGGCTGGTCAGGTAAGCCAGGAGTCCCAATCCAAGCAGGACGAGAGTCCAGATGGCGATGGCGGCGACCGAGACCATCAGCGCGCTGACGGCATATACCCACAAGGCGCCCAGGCCGAGCACCGCGACTGCGAAGGCGTAGCCGAAGTGGCGAGCATGAAGCCCGAGGTCGAAGTGCAGGAGGATGGCGGCGAAGCTGACCGCGGCCAGCGGCGGCAGGCCGTCCCCCAACGAACGACCGGCGACGCCAAGGACGAGGTCGGCCAGGGCGGCCGAGGCGATCATGAGGCCAAGTTGGACCCCGAGCCGGTTGGCCATGGCCGATGCTCGCAGCGCCACCGCGACCCCAGCGAGGACCACGCCGGCGGCGATCAGAATCACCTCTTCGCGCAGGACGTTCCCGGGGGCATGGGCCTGAGCCAGTCGGTAGGCGACGGCAGCGATGATCGCGACGGCGGCCAGCCCGTTGATCGCTGGCAGGCTCCAGGAACTCATGCGCCGCGGAACAGCCGCCGCGGCCCAGGCTGACCCGAACAACGGGTCCACTCCAAGAGCCCCGGAGGCTCTTTGCTGATTAGTCAATTCGACCACGATAACGGTCGAACCCGCGATCCTGTGCGCCAGCCCCCCTGCCGCGGGGAGGCGGGACCTGAGCGGTGACCTAAGTCGCTATTTGCTGCTCTTGGCCTGGGGCCGTTGCGGCACCGTCCGCTTGAGCGGCGGCCTGCGGCCGGCGTGGAGCGGGTTGGCGCCGTCGCCGTCCTTGTCGCTGGTCTTCAGCCGCCCCGCGGCCGCGTGCAGAGTTCGCAGCCTGGCCAGGCGCTCTTTCTTGGCCGCGAGCGCGGTCTTGAGGGCGTCCGACAACTGGTTGTCGTTCATAGGGACCACCCGGAGCCGCGCTTCCAGCTCTAGGACCTCCACTTCGGCCCGGGTCAGTTCGAGATCGATCGTTTTTGCCACGTCTTCCTTCTTATATGCGCCAGCTCTTCAAAGCTGCCGAACTTAATAAGTACCCCAGAAGTCGCCAAGTTATGCCTTCCAGCCGCATTGAGCTCCAATCGCCAAGGTCGCCACCGGCGATTGGCACTCCCCGGTTCCGCGGCTGATCTGGATGCGCTCTAGTCGAGAGAGATCGCGTCGCGAAGCTTCTCGAAGAATCCTTTGGAGACCTTCTCAGGCTTGCCGGTCAGCCCCCCCACCTTGCGGAGCAGCGTCTTCTGCTCGGCGTTGAAGTCTTTGGGAATCACGATTTGGACCACGACGTAGTGGTCGCCCCGACGTCCGCCGCGGACGTCCGGCATGCCTCGGCCCTGCAGCCGGAATGACTGCCCGTGCTGGGTCCCCGCCGGAATTGCGATCTCGACCGGTCCTTCGAGCGTCGGGATCTCGATCCGATCCCCAAGGGCGGCCTGCACCATGTTCACGCGCAGCTCGTAGACGATGTCGTGTTCGTGTCGGGCAAGCTGCGCGTGAGGCTTCACTCTCAGGACGACGTAGAGGTCGCCCGGCGGCCCGCCGCGCACCCCGGCTTCGCCCTCTCCATTCAGCCGGATCTGCGACCCGGTGTCGACCCCGGCCGGGATCTTCACCGCCAGGCGTCTGGGCGTCTCCACGCGTCCCTGGCCATGGCACTGCGTGCACGGGTTGAGGAGGATCCTGCCGGCGCCGGCGCACGTCGGACATGTCGCGGTGGTGACCACGGAGCCGAAGATCGATTGGGCCGCGCGCCTAACCTGCCCGGACCCGCGGCAGCCTGGGCACGTCTCGGCTCCGCTGCCCGGCTCGGCTCCATTGCCTGAGCAACGCTGGCATGTGGTCAGGCGCGCGATGTCAACCTGCTTTTCGACGCCGTTGAACGCGTCTTCAAAGGTGATCGTCAAGTCGTAGCGGAGATCATCGCCTCGGTTCGAGCGCTCCCGCCGCGAACGCCCGCCGAAACCGCCGCCGAAGAAAGTGTCGAAGATGTCACCGAACGGCATGTCCGAGAAGTCGACAGCGGGGCCGCCGGCCTCGACTGCGGCGTGGCCGAACATGTCGTAGGTGCGGCGACGTCCCGCATCGGAGAGCACGCCGTAGGCCTCGCTCGCCTCCTTGAAGCGTGCCGCCGCCACCGCGTCGTCGGGGTTGCGGTCGGGATGCGAATCCATGGCGATCTTGCGGAACGCTCGCTTCAGGTCGTCAGGCGAAGCCTGGCGGCCGACGCCCAGCACCTCGTAGTAGTCGCGCTTGACCGCCAACTTATCTAGGCGTCAGCTGGTTCGCCGTCGGACGACGGAAGGGCGGGCGGCCGCGCGACCCTGACCAGGGCCGGCCGCACCACGCGGTCGCGGATGCGATAGCCGCGGCGGAGCTCGGAGACCACGGTGTCCTCCGGGTGTTCCGACGTCTCCTCGTGGCCGATCGCCTCGTGCAGCTTGGGGTCGAAATGTGCGCCCAGCGAATCGATGGCCTCGAGCCCGTGCGTGCCGAGCGCCTCCTCGAGCTTTCGCACCGAGAGCTCGACGCCCTTCGCCCATGCCTCGTCGACGCCTTCGGGCTTGTGGTCGAGCGCATTGTGGAGCGCATCGAGGCCGGGCAGCAGCCGTCCGATCAGCTCAGCTGAGGCATGCTGGATGGTCTCGAGCTGGTCCTGGCGCGCGCGCTTTTTATAGTTTTCGAAGTCCGCCGCGAGGCGGAGGTATCGAGCCTTCGCCTCGGCCACGGCCGACTCGAGCTCGGCGATCTTCGCCTCCATCGAGGAGGTGACGGCCGGAGCCGATGGGCCGGCCGTCTTGCGGTGGCGCTCCGTCTCGTGCGGCTCGCTAGGGTCGTGCGGAAGCTTGCGCGTGGTCATCTTCGACTAGATACCTCGAACGTGGATGCCCTCAAACCCCGAGCTCTGCCATGCGGTCGCTCGCGGCCAGGGCCACGGCCTGCAGTCGAGCCACGGTCTGGCTGTACTCCATGCGGGTCGGTCCGATCACCCCGAGCACGCCCTTGAGCCGGTTGGAGGGTCCGTAGGTCGTGAGCACGACAGCGCATCCCTTGAGCTGACTCGAGGCGTTCTCGGAGCCGATCACGATCTGCAGGTCGGACTCGCCGATCAGCTGCCTCAGCAAGACCGTCAGGTATCGGGTTTCCTCCAGCACCTCCAGCACCTGCTGCAGCCGCGACGACTCCGCAAACTCCGGCTGCCGGACCAGGTTGCGCACACCGTCATGCACGACCAGGCTCTCGGAGCCCTTCTCGTAGATGTCGAGCACCGCGACGACGCGCCCCAAGAGCTCCTTCTCGAGGCCCAGCGCGGCGGCGTCGTAATACCGGCGGACCTCCTCACTGCCGTGGCCGGCAAGCGAGCCGTTGAGGCGGGCGGCGAGTTTGGTCAGCTGAGCCTGCGAGGCGGCCTGGGTGACGTTGACGACCTGCTGCCGCAGCACGTTGCCCTCGAGCAGGAGGATCAGCAGCACCTCGGTCGGTTCAAGCGACACCAGGTCGACGTGCTTGACCCGCGCCTGCGAGCCCTGCGGGGCGCTCGCCACGGATGCATTGAGGGTCACGGCGGCCGCGGTCATGGCGACCTTCTCCACCATCCCCTGGACGTCGGCCGGCGCGGTGCGGAGCTCCTCCCTGATGAAGGCCCTGACTCGCTCAGGGATCTTCTCCACGTCCATCAAGAAGTCGACGAAGTAGCGGTAACCCGAATCGGTCGGCACGCGGCCGGCCGACGTGTGCGGCTGGCTCAGGTAGCCGAGATCTGCCAGCTCAGCCAGCTCGCTGCGGATGGTGGCCGACGACAGGTTGACGAAATAGCGGCTCTGCAGCGCCTGCGAGCCGACCGGCACCGCGCTGGTCGTGAACTCGTGCACCACCGCCCTGAGAATCGCCTGCTTCCTGTCTTCCATGTCTTTCAGCGCTCTGGGGGCCAGAGCGCTAGCTACAGTACCGCGAGAGCGATCTGGTTGTGCAGGTCGAGGCCTCTGCGGGTGGGGACCACCCGTTCCCCCGCTCGCTCCACCAGCCCGGCTGCCACAAGCCGCCCGAGCTCGTCATCGAATCCCCTCGGCGGCGTCATGCCCTCGACAGTGCGCAGCCCGAGCATCAGCGACTCGGCGGCCGCCTGGCGCGCCGGGAGCTCCTCTCCGTCCGCCCTGGGCGACGCCGCGGCCACGATGTAGTCGCGAGGTCGGGCAACGTTCCACCAACGCGACGCCGCCGCTCCGTCGGTGGCGTACGAGTGGGCGCCCGCACCCGCGCCGTAGACGGGCCGGCACCGCCAGTACGCCCGGTTGTGCCGGGACTCCAGGCCTGGGCGAGCCCAGTTCGAGACCTCGTATCGCCGCAAGCCGGCCGCCTCGAGCACCGCGCATGCAGCGTCGAGCTGATCCCACTGGAGATCCGGCTCGACCTCGGGAAGGCGTCCCTCGGCCCGGCGCCGGAACAGCAGAGTGCCCGGCTCGAACGACAGGCAGTAGGTCGAGATGTGGTCGGGCGCGAGCGCGATCGCCCGGCGCAGCGTATCGAGCCAGGTGTCGAGATCCTGGAACGGGACCGCGTAGATGAGGTCGACGCTGATGTTCGAAACGCCCATCCGGCGGGCCAGGTTGACCGCGCGCGCGGCCTGGGCGCCGTCGGTCTTTCGCTCGAGGACTGCGAGGGCGCGCGCGTCGAAGCCCTGCACGCCCAGGCTCAACCGGTTGACACCGGACTCGAGCCATGCCGCCACGCGCACCTCGTCAGTGCTCGCGGGGTTGGCCTCCAGCGTGACCTCGGCGTCGGGAGCCACTTCGAATGCGGCACGGATGTAGTCGAGCAGCCGCGTGATGAGGGCAGGCGGCAGGAGGCTCGGGGTGCCGCCTCCAAAGTAGACCGTCTCGAGAGCACCGAACGTGTGCTGCTCACGTGCGCGGGCGAGCTCGCGCTCGAGCGCGTCGACGTAGTCAGGCATGAGGCGGTCCATTCGGGCGTAAGCGTTGAAGTCGCAGTATCCGCACTTGTGCTTGCAAAACGGGATATGCACGTACAGATGGGTGAACGCCTTCACGGTCAAACGCCCTTGATGGTGTAGCGCTGTCCGCGCGCCGCCTCGAGCTCGCGGCGCAGATAGTCGACTGCATCGCGCTCATTGGAGACGAGCTCCTTGATCCGATGCGCCATACGGTCCTCGACGCGCGCGATCTGGCGCCCGATCTGCTCGGAGTTCGCGCGGCGGGTCTGGTACCGCTCCCTCTTGCGCCACAGGCGGGCGTGCTCGTCGCGCAGGTCGGCGACCGAACGACGGACCTGGCAGTCCAGGCACACTGCGTCGCGCGCCTGCAAGCTCGGGACCTGCTTGCCGCAGACACGACAGAAGATGAGCAGGCTGCTCATGGGATCTTCAGGTCGGACACGGCGGCGTTGCTCAGCTCACGCAACCGTTCAGGGTTGATCTCGAAGACCGAATCCGGCCGCCCCGCAGCCGCCCAGACAACGCGGTGTCGCATCAGGTCGCGGTCCATGAAGACCGGTAACTCCGTGGCGTGGCCGAACGGAGGCACGCCGCCGATCGCGTAACCGGTTGCCAACCGCGCCGTCTCGGCGTCGGCCTTGGCGACTGGCTCCCCGGCCATCGCCCCGAGCCGTTTCTCGTCCAGGCGGTTGGCGCCGCTCACCAGCGCCACCACCGGCCGTCCAGCGGCGACGAAGACCAGCGACTTCACGATCTGCGCCACGTCACAGCCCACCGCCCGCGCGGCGTCCACCGCGGTGCGCGTACCCTCGGGAAACTCTTTCACGATGACTCCGGTGTCGGAACCGGCCAGCCACGATTCGAATCGCCTCATCGCGTTTCAGGATAGGGGCGGTTGCAAACGAGCATCGCCAGACGGCACTCTTGTCCCCGTGGCCACGCAACCGACCAGGGTCGTCGTCACCGGCGCCGCGGGGTTCATCGGCTCGCACCTATGTGAGCGGCTGCTCGCCGACGGCCACGACGTGGTGGGCATCGACAGCTTCGCCGACTACTACGACCGCGAGCACAAGGAGGAAAACCTCAAAGGTGCGCTCGCCCGCTCACGCTTCTCATTTCTTGAGGCCGATCTGGTCGAAACGGACCTGCCTCGCGCGTTTGAGGACGCCCGAGTCGTGTTCCATCTGGCAGGACAGCCTGGGGTCCGGCCTAGCTGGGGCAGCCAATTCGACCGCTACGTCCGCGACAACATCGTCGCTACGCAGCGTCTGCTGGAAACCGTGAAGGACCTTCCGATCGACCGCGTCGTGTTCGCCAGCAGTTCGTCTGTCTATGGCGACGCCGAGATGTTTCCCACCAAGGAGACGGCGCTTCCGCGGCCGGTCTCGCCATATGGGGTGACCAAGCTCGCGGCCGAGCATCTCGCTCTCCTGTACGCCAAGAACTTCGGGGTCCCCGCGGTCTCGGTGCGCTACTTCACGGTGTACGGGCCGCGGCAGCGGCCGGACATGGGTTTCTCGCGATTCATGCAAGCGCTCTCCGACGGCAAGGAGATCGAGGTCTTCGGCGACGGCGAGCAGACCCGAGAGTTCACGTATGTGTCGGACGCCGTCGACGGAACGGTCAAGGCCGCGACCGCCGACGTGGTCGGGCAGGTTTTCAACCTGGGGGGAGGCAGCCGCGTCACGATCAACCGCGTGCTCGCCACCCTTGAGGACATCAGCCGGATCAAGGTCCACCGCCACACCATGCCGGCGGCGCCAGGCGACCCACGGCACACGGGCGCATCGATCAACCTCGCGCGAGAGCGCCTGGGATGGGAGCCGCGCGTCTCGCTGCGCGAGGGCCTGACCCGTCAGTGGCAGTGGTTCCTCGAGACTCGGAATCGGGCCGCGCTCAAGACCGCGACCTAGGGCGGACTAGCTGAACTTCAACTAGCCCCCAGGTTCAGCTGCCAAGCCGGCGCAACGCGCGAGAGGGGAGATTCACACGAGCGAGAGGCGGCCTCCACGCTGGATGTCGACCGGCACACCAGCAGGGCGCCCTTCGTGCCCGCGGTGAACAGGCTGAAGTACTGGCCGCTCGCGTCGTCGTAGAAGGTCGCGATCCCGGTGGAGTCGACCGTGGCCGTGCCGCGCAGCGTGTCGATCCAGTCGTTTGCGTTCTGAGTGGTGCTGAAGTCCAGCACGCCGGCGCGCACCTCCATGTGCGTGTCGTTGTCGAGTGCGTAATCCCCGAACAGGATGCTGTCTACGTTGTCGCTGCGCAGCAGGCCGGACAGCGACTCAGGCGAGGCGAAGCCGAGCATGACCACCACGGCCTCGATCGGCAACCGCACTGAGCCGAGCAAGGTCATGTCCGGGCCCGGCGGAGGCAGGAGCGAGCTGTCAGAGGCCGGCAGCGGGCTGGCCTGGACCTTGCCGGCCAGCACGGTTTTCAGGCGCGACACGATCT
>JBOHUP010000485.1:0-4568 GCA_050734615.1 Candidatus Dormibacteraceae bacterium
ATCGAGCAGCTCGCCATACCTGCGGATGTCGGCGGACACGTCGGATGCCTCTTCTGCGATGGACTCGAGACGGGCCGCCTGGTCTGCCAGTCGCGGATCCAGCTCGGCCGCCGAGCGGATGGCCGCGGCCGCCCTGCTCACGCTCTCGTCCCGCAAGGCGCTCATCGCCTGTTCCCCGAGTTCGGCCAGTCGTGCCGCGTGCCTGACCGCGGCACGCTCGGCTGCCAGCGCTTCATCCTCGCCAGGCTGGACCGCAGCGCCCCGCAGCTCTTCGAGCTGCCAGCGCGCAAATTCCTGCTCTCGCTGGCCGCGCGAGCGCAGTTGCTCGAGGTCGCGCACAGCGTTGACGGAAGCGGTCCATCCCGCGTGCGCGGCACTGACAGCGGCTCGCAGCTCGCGCGCTCCGGCATAGGCGTCGAGCAGGTCCGTCTGGGTCTCAGTGTCCAGGAGCGCATGGTGCTCATGCTGGCCGTGAAGGGCGATCAGGCTGCGGCCCAGCTCGCGCAGCTGACCCGGGGTGGCGGCGCGGCCGTCGATGCGTGCGGCGCTTCGTTTGCCGATCTCCCGATGCAGGACCAGCTGAACTCCACCCGAGTCAAATACGCCATCGACGCTCGCGCGGTCTGCGCCGTGCCGGACCTGGTCGGCGCCCCCTCGCGCACCGAGCGCCAGGCTCAGCGCATCGACGATGAGGGACTTCCCGCTGCCGGTCTCACCCGTCAGCAGGTTGAGTCCAGGCCCGAACCGGACTCGTGACTCCGCGACGAGCGCGAGGTCACGAACCTTCAGCTCTTTGAGCAAGTCAGTGACCGGTCACCTACTTTTTGGGCACCAACGGGCGGCCCCAGCCCAGCTTGTCGCCGAGGCGCTGATAGAAGCTTTCGGGCGGGCTGAACCGCACGACTTTGAGGCGCCTCGGGTATGACCCACAGCGCACGGTGTCGCCCGCCTCGACCGCGCGCCCGCGGCGGCCGCCGTCCACTCGCATCTCGGCCGGCCCGCGCACGATCGCCAGCGTGATGTCCTGGCCGGGCGGGAACACGATCGGTCGCACGGTCAGGGCGAACGGGTTCATCGGCACCAGCACCAGGTCTCGCAACGTCGGTTCGAGGATGGGGCCACCGCTGGCGAGGGCGTATGCCGTCGAACCGCTGGCCGTGGCGACAATGACGCCGTCCGCGTCGATCACTCCAACCGCCATGCCGCCGACGTCGATCTCCAGCCGCAGCATGAGGGCGGGGCCGGCATGGTCGACGACCACCTCGTTCAGGCCGATGGCCCGCGCCACGCTCCGTCCCGAGCGGCTGATCGTGACTTGCAGCATCGTGCGTTCCTCGATGCGAAAGGCGTTCTCTGAGAATCGCGCCAGGCCGCTTTCGAGCTGATCCGCCTCCAGCTCGGTCAGGAAGCCGAGTCGACCCAGGTTGACTCCAAGAATCGGGATTCCGCGCGGCGCGGCCAGCCGGGCGCCGGCGAGAAAGGTGCCGTCGCCGCCCAGGGTGATCAGCAGGTTCGTGCCGGCCAGGCGTCCGGCCAGCGCGCTCACAGGTCCTTCGCGCTGCGCCTCCCAGACCTCGGCCTGGTGCGCGCTCAGCCAATCGATGGCCCGATCGATCACGGCTTCTTCGCCCTTGGGCCCGCGCAGGATGCAGACCTTCACAGATCCCGCGTCCTGAGGTGCACGAAGATCTCGCGGTTGCCTTCAGCCCCCGCGACCTCTGAAGGTGCCTCGCCGAGCACGTCAAACCCATGGCCGGCGCACCATTCGCGAAACCGGGCGAGGGCGGATTCGACAGCGGACTGGTCGCGCACGATGCCGCCCTTCCCCACCTCGTTGCGGCCTACCTCGAACTGCGGTTTGAACAGCGCCACGACCTCGGATCCCAGCGCGGCTCGGCGCACGGCGGGCAGTACCTTCTCCAGGTTGATGAAGGAGACGTCGACCACGACCAGATCGATGCGCTCCGGAAAAGGCGCCATGTCGCGTGCGTTGACGCGCTCGATCACCATGACACGCGGATCTTGCCTGATGCGCCAGTGGAGCAGACCTCGACCAACGTCTAAGGCGAAGACCTTGGCCGCGCCTCGGCGCAGCAGCATGTCGGTGAAGCCCCCCGTCGATGCGCCGATGTCGGCGCAGACCTTGCCGAGCGGGTCGACCCCGAACCGATCGAGAGCCGGACCCAGCTTCAACGCACCCCGGCTGGCGTAACCGGGACCCGCCTCGACCGAGATCGCCGCGTGCTCGCTGACGGCGCGGTCGGGACGGCGCACCGTCTCGCCGGCGACCCGCACCTTGCCCGCGAGGATGAGGGCCTGAGCTCGCTCGCGCGACTCCGCGAGGCCGCTCATCGTCACCAGCACGTCGAGACGAGGCATGCGTTACAGAATGGCCCCGACGGCCAGGCCGAGGACCGCCCCCACCAGCACTTCGACCGGGGTGTGACCGAGCAGCTCTCGCAGCTTCTGCTCCTGGACGCCCCGCATGTGGACTAAGTCCTCGACCAGCCGGTTCAGGACTTCCGCCTGCCGGCCGGCGGCCCGGCGCAGCCCGGCGGCGTCGTACATCACCACGAACGAGAAGATAAGGGCGATCGCAAACGCAGCGGAGGACAGGCCGGAATATTTACCGACCGATGCGGTCAGCCCCATCACGATGGCGCTGTGGCTGCTCGGCATGCCGCCGGTCTCAGCCAACACCCGCAGATTGAGCCTGCCCTGCCGGACCGAGGTGTAGATCACCTTGGCCGCCTGGGCGATCGTCCAGGCCACGAGCGGGGCGAGAAGGTACCTCACTCGGCCAATGATCGTGCGATCTGGTCAGCGCCGGCTTTCAGCTCCTCGAGCTTCGCCTGGGCCTCGCCCAGGAGCCTCACAGCCCTCTGGTGCGCGGCCACCAGCTCCTCCAGCGGCGCCGTCCCGACCGCAAGCTGGGCGATCGTCCGTTCGAGCGCGGCAAGAAGCTCTTCCAGGCCCGCGGCCGGCGCGTCCGCCGGGTTCACGTCGCGGTCGCGGCGACCCGGCCGAGAATGCCATTGACAAACCTTCCCGCCTCGTCGCCGGAAAAAGTCTTGGCGAGCTCGATCGACTCGTTGATCGCGGCCTTGGTGGGGACGTGCCGGTCGATGGCGATCTCATAGACAGCGATGCGCAGGATTATGCGGTCCACCTTGGCCATCTGCTCGATCTTCCAGTGCTCGGAGGCCGAGCTCAGGATTTCGTTGAGCCTCCCGCTGTTGTCGAGCACCCCTCGGACGAGCTGGCCGGCGAACATCGCGACGTCGGGCGGCGCTGCGCCCTCCGCGGCGTGGTAGCTCAGGACATCGTCGACATCGTCGTCCGAGCCCTCGAGCTGGAACAGCACCTTGAGGGCCAGCTCCCTGGCCTGGTGCCTCTTGCCCAAAAGATGCCTAGTTGGTGAAGGCGACGCTGGAAACGAAGACGTTCACCTCGCCGACCTCCAGGCCGAGCATGCGCTCCGTGGCCTCGACCACGTTGCCCTGCACCGCACCCGCGACCTCCGCCAGCTTGGCGTCGGAGTCGACTGTGATGAACACCTCCAGGTGGATCGAACGGTCGGCCTCGATGTGCACGCGAACGCCCCGATGGGCGCTCTGGCGCCGGACGAAGTCTCCGAAATGACGGGCCGCCGCCTCGTCCATCGCGTCCACGCCTTCGACCTCACAGGCCGCAAGCGCCGCAATGCTGGCGATGACCTCGTTGGCCACCCTGACCGATCCCAGCGAGCCGTTCTCACTCATCTCGGTGATGCTACCGCCTCGGCGCCTAAGCACGCTCCATGTACGAACCGGATCGGGTGTCGACCCGGATCAAGTCCCCGAGCTGGATGAACAATGGCACCTGGATCTTGGCTCCTGTCTCGAGCGTGGCCGGCTTGGTGCCGCCGGAGACGGTGTCGCCTTTGAACCCGGGGTCGGTGGAGACCACCTTCAGCTCCACGTTGATCGGGAGCTCGACCCCGATCAAACGGTCCTGATAACGCTGGAGAAAGACAACGCTGCCCTCCTTCATGAAAGGCAGCACGTTTCCGAGCATGTCCCCGTCCACAGGTACCTGGTCGAAGGTCCGCGAGTCCATGAAGTAGTGGTGGCTGCCATCGTTGTACAGGTACGTCGCCTCGTGGCTGTCGATGCGCACCGTCTTGTACTTGTCGCCACTGCGAAAGCTCTGCTCGAAGATCGAGCCGGTCAAGACGTTCCGCAGCTTGGCTTTGATGACAGCGCCCGCACGGGCGAGCTTGATGTGCTCGACCGAGATGATGGAAAGAAGCTGCCCATCCATCTCGAACATCGTTCCGTTGCGAAAATCGTTGCTCGAGATCACAGCGTGGTCAGGTACTCCAGAGCCAACTCATACCCCGTGAAGCCGAGGCCCGTGATCACGCCGCGGGCGGCTCGGGCGGTCACGCTCCTGGACCGGAAGTCCTCGCGTGCGTGGATGTTTGAGATGTGGACCTCGACCACCGGCACCGCGATGGCCTGGAGGCAATCGTAGAGCGCCAGCGAATAGTGGGACAGGGCGCCAGGGTTGATCACGATGCCGAGCGA
>JBOHUP010000486.1:0-5697 GCA_050734615.1 Candidatus Dormibacteraceae bacterium
TGCCTTAGCTGCGCGAGCGGACCGCCGCTGGGCGCCGACGCGTTCGACTCCGGTAGCCGGCCCATCGCATATACCAGCAGGAGCGCGATCACGGCCGGCACGAGGAACATCAACCGCCAGCTGAGGAAGTGTGCGAATAGGCCCGCGCCCAGGCTGCCCACGGTGGTGCCGACAGCCACGGCGGCCAGCACGTCCGCGATCACGGAATGGCGGAGGTTGAAGGGCACCATATCCCCGATGTAGACCAGCGCCGTGGGCAGGATGGCGCAGACGGCGATCCCGTCCAGGATGCGAGCGGCTATGAGGAGGTTGACGTTCGGCGCAATCGCGGACAGGACGCAACCCGCCGCCGCCATGCCCAGGCTGAAGCGGATGATGCGGATCCGGCCGAACCGGTCGGACAAGAAACCCCAGAACGGTTGAGCGAGGCCGTACACGAAGTAGTAGGCGGTCGCGGCGCCGGCGACCGTCCCGATTGAGACGTGAAAATCGGCAGCGATCGGTATGAGCAGTGGCGCGAGCGCGAAGCGATCGACCATCGTGACGAAGGGCCCAGCCGACAGCAGGCGGACGCTGAACCGTTTCGTCATGGGTCGTTGCAGACTAGCAAGGCGGCCGGTGCCCCGAAGAACACTACCGGGCGCGCATCTCCTTCCCCCAGAGTTTTCGCCAGCTGCCCGTGATCAACGTCCGCTAGTCGCTCTTGGGAGCTTCAGCCTCCACAGCCTTGCGGACCTCCTCGATGAAAGCCGCGATCGCAGCGTCGTCCGTGCCCGGCTGGTTCGACCTGAGGCGCTCAGCGGCCACGCCGGCCAGGTAGCACGAAAGAGGCGCGAATCGGCGCTCGTGCGTGTGGGCGGCGACCCGCGCCAGCTCGAGGAGCTCCAGCGCCACGCGGGAATCGAGCGCAGGGGGTGCGATCACCGCGTCCCGGCGCTTGGCCGCTTCCACCCAACGCCGGCCCTGCTGTTCGAAGAACTCATTCATGCGACACGTATATCACGCGCGCAGAGGTTCTCGGGGGTGGGTCCGAAGGGAGGGCCTAAACGCCCTTGGTCGAAAGGATGCGGTCAGCGGTTGAGCAGCCGGCGGGCTCGTTCGGCCATCGGGCGGTCGATGAACTCGCCGTCGGCCAGCTTGGTCGCGGCCCCGCCGGAAGCCTCGAACGCGGCGAGCACCCGCTCCGCCCAGGCGATCTCGGCAGGCGTGGTCGTGAAGGCGTCGTTGATGATCGGGACCTGGCGCGGATGAATCGCCGACTTGCCGAAAAAACCGAGCCTGCGGGCTTCATGCGCCTCGAGCCTCAGTCCCTCATCGTCGTGCAACCTCACGTGGATGCCGTCGCTGGGCGGTGGCTTGCCGGCGGCGCGGGCTGCGATCACGATCGCGGACCTGGCGAACAGGGTCTCCTGGTCGCCGCCGGCGATGCCGAGGTCAACCGCAAGATCGATGCCGCCGTACGACAGAGAGGTGCAGGCCGGGGCGCGGGCGATCTCGTCAACGTTCTGCACCCCTCGCGCCGACTCGATGGTGCAGTCGAGCGGCGTTCCCGGGGCACGCTCAGCCGCCCACTCGACCTCGGCCGCGCCTTCGACCTTGGGTAGACGGAAACCGAGCACCAGGCCCCGCAGCGCCTCCAGGTCGAGCGCGCACTCCGCCGTCCGCGGCCGGTTCACGCGCACCCAGCAAGGGGTGGTCGCGGCCACCTCGGTGACGAGCTGCCGGGCCCTCGCTTTGAGGGCAGGGGGAACGGCATCCTCCAGGTCGAGCAGGACGGCGTCCGCGCCGACGCCGAACACCTTGGACAGGAGCTTGGAGTCGTGCCCTGGCGCGAAGAGCCAGCTCCGGATCAGGCGCCCAGGCTCAGGCACGCTGCTCGCGAACCAGCTGACGGGCGATCAGGGTGCGCAGGATGTCGTTGGTGCCTTCGCCGATGGCCATCAGCGGGGCATCACGATAGAACCGCTCGATCTCGTACTCGGTCGAGTAACCGTAGCCGCCGTGCACGCGCATCGCCTCGAGCGCGGCTTTGATGCAGATCTCGGAGGCGTACAGCTTGGCCATCCCGGTCTCCATGTCGGCGCGCCGGCCGGCGTCGAGCGCGGCTGCGGCCCACCACGTGAGCAGGCGCGCCGCCTGCACCTCGGTCGCCATGTCCGCGAGCTTGAGCTGGATCGCCTGGAACTCGGCGATGGGGCGGCCGAAAGCGTGACGCTCGCGAGCGTAGTCGATGGAGCGATCGAGGCATGCTTGCGCAACCCCGACCGCGCGCCCGGCGATGTTGACGCGGCCGAACTCGAGGGCCGAGAGCGCCTGCTGCAGGCCGTGCCCCTCCACGCCCCCTAGCACGTTTTCGAGCGGGACGGCGCAGTCGTTGAGAAACACCTCCGAGGATTCCGGGCCCTTGTAGCCAAGCTTTCCAAGGTCCTTGCCCACCGCGAAGCCGGGTGTGCCCTGTTCGATCAGCAGGACGGTCATGCCGTGGTGGCGAGGCTGGGCGTCCGGGTCTGTCTTGACGAGCACCGGCAGCGGATCGGCGTGCCTGGCATTGGTGATCCAGGTCTTCGCGCCGTTGACGAGGTAGCGATCGCCGTCGCGCCGCGCCACCGTCGAGATGCCCTGCAGGTCGCTCCCCGCTCCGGGCTCGGTGAGCGCGATCCCGGTGCGCTTGCGGCCGCTCGCCCAGTCGGGCAGCCAGCGGCGCCTCTGCTCCTCGGTGCCGTGCTTGGCCACCATCCAGGTCGACAGCGAGTGTGAGCCAAGGATCCCGGCCACCCCCATCCACGCCTTCGAGATCTCTTCGAACACGATCGCGTACGAGACCGCGTCGATGCCGATCCCGCCGTACTCCTCAGGGATCAGCATCCCGAACAGGCCGATCGCCTTCATCTCCTCGACGATCTCGGTGGGATAGCGGCCCGACAGCTCCGACTCGCGCGCGACCGGGCTGATGCTGCGGCGGGCGAACTCACGCATCAGGTCCCGAAACGCAGCCTGCTGCGTCGAAAGCTCGAAGTCCACTCGTCTCTAGACCTTTTTCAGCCGGGCGATCACAGGTGCCTTGCCTCGCCGGTAGACGAGCAGCGTGCGCCGGAACGAGATCACCTCTTCGCTTGCCTGGTTGAAGCCGACCGTGCTGACGGTGACAACCCCGACGTTGGGGCGCGACTTCGATTCGCGCTTCTCGAGCACCTCGGAGCGCGAGTAGACGGTGTCGCCTTCGAAGACCGGCTTGGGCAGGCGGACGTCGTCCCAGCCCAGGTTGGCCATGACGTTCTGCGAGATGTCCGTGACGCTCTGCCCGGTGACCAGCGACAGCGTGAGGCAGCTGTTGACGAGCGGCTTGCCAAACTCCGTCTGGCTCGAATAGTGGTGATCGAAATGGATGGGGGCGGTGTTCTGGGTCAGCAGCGAAAACCAGATGTTGTCCGCGGTCGTGATCGTGCGCCCGAGCGGGTGCTCATACACGTCGCCGACCTCGAAGTCCTCATAGAAGCGGCCCTTCCAGCCCTCTTTGACCGTCACCGCTCGATTGTCGCCGCCACAGCCCAACGAGTGTAGTCAGATGGTCGGCCGGTGACGCGCGCCCAGCGCCAAGCAGCCACTCCAACTCCTCGCGAGAGAGCACGCGCGCTGCCGGTCGGTGAGCGCTCTACACGTGAATCACCAGGGTGTGCGCGAGCTTGTCGTGCCAACCCTGTTGGCGCGAATCGCCCGCGACCCAGATGACGCCGATGAAACAAGCTGCGAATGAGATCCACAGGCCGACCCAGCGGACGATTGCCGTGACCATGCCGACGGGAAGGCCATCCTCTTCGACGACACGGAGGCCGAAGAGCCGCATGCCCAGGGTCCGGCAACCTCCCAAATATGACCAGAACAGAACGAAGTAGATGAATGAGATCAGCAGTGAAGCGCCTCCCGCGCCGCCCGCCGCGGCGCCTGGAGGTTGGTTGACCGGATTCGAGTTGTAGATGACCAGGTAGGGAAACGCTCCGCCCACGAAGCTCAGGAGAAAGGCGTCAAGCACATAAGCCAGGGTGCGGACCCAAAAGCCGGCCAGCATCGGGGATCGTGGTGGCGCCGGCGGGTAGGCAACCATGCCGAGTCGGACGCATCCTAAACCATCGAAGGAGCAGCCCCTCCCCCGGGGGACCTTCCCGGAGATGGGCCCGCATCCGGATGTGAGACCCTGCGCGCCGTGACATTCATCAACCTCGTCACCATCGTCGTCGACGAGTACGACCCGGCCATCGCGTTCTTCGTCGGCGTCCTCGGCTTCGAGTTGGTCGAGGACTCGCCGTCGCAAGCGGGCGACGGTCGCGCGAAACGCTGGGTCGTGGTCCGGCCGCCGGACGCCGAGACCGGCTTGCTCATCGCTCGGGCCGATGGAACCCGGCAGTCGGAAGCGGTCGGCCTGCAAACGGGCGGCCGCGTCGCCTTCTTCCTGCGCGTCGACGACTTCGCGGCCACGTACGAGCGCCTGAGGTCTGCCGGCGTCGAGTTCGTGAGGCAGCCGCGGACGGAGGCTTACGGGCAGGTCGCCGTGTTCGTCGACATCGCGGGAAACCGCTGGGATCTGGTCGGCCCGCCGAGCTCACCGTGATCCCCACCGAGCCACAGCCGACTCCGCGCCGGTGGTTCCATCTCGCGACCGTCGACATCACGCCGCTGCGCCGCCACCGCGACTTCCGCCTGCTGTTCATCGGCCGGATGGTGTCGTTCTTCGGCAGCATGATCACCTCGGTCGCCGTGCCCTACCAGGTGTACCAGCTGACGCACAGCGTGTTCCTCGTCGGCGTCCTGGGGCTGGTCGAGCTGGCGGCGCTCATCGGCTTCGCGATGCTCGGCGGGGCGCTGGCGGACGCCTCCGACCGGCGCAGGATGGTCCTGCTGAGCGAGGCCGGGTTGATGGCCGGCAGCCTCCTGCTGACCGGGAACTCACTGCTGCGGCATCCGATCGTCGGGTTGATCTTCGCGATCGCAGCGCTGCAGGGCTCGTTCGACGCCTTGCAGCGGCCCTCGCTCGACGCTCTGATCCCACGCCTGGTCGAGCGGGATGAGCTCCCCGCGGCGGCGGCGCTGGGCAGCTTGCGGGGAACGCTGGGGATGATCGCGGGGCTGGCGCTGGCCGGAGTGTTGATCGCCCTCGTCGGGCTGCCGGCGACCTACGGCGTCGACGTCGCCACGTTCGTCGTCGGCCTGGTCTGCCTCGCCCTCATGCGTGCGGTTCCCCCGCCGGCCGACGCCGCGCGGCCGAGCCTGCGTCGCGTCGTGGAAGGGTTGCGATACGCCCGAAGCCGTCCGGAGCTGATCGGCACCTACGTCGTGGACATCATCGCAATGCTGTTCGGGATGCCGATGGCGCTCTTCCCCGCGATCGCCCAGGGCCTCGGCGGTCCAAAGGTGCTCGGCCTGCTCTACGCGGCGCCGGCGGTCGGCTCGTTTCTCTTTTCCGCCACCAGCGGCTGGAGCCCGCGCTTCCACCGCCACGGGCTGGGCGTCCTGATCGGGGCGACCGTATGGGGATTTGCCATCATCGGCTTCGGCCTCGTGCCGGGGCTGGTCGCCGCGCTGGGATTCCTGGCCCTCGCCGGAGCCGGCGACTCGATGAGCGGACTGTTCCGCCAGGTCATCTGGAACCAGACGATCCCCGATTCGTTGCGCGGCCGGCTGGCCTCGATCGAGCTGCTGAGC
>JBOHUP010000487.1:0-7654 GCA_050734615.1 Candidatus Dormibacteraceae bacterium
GGCCAGGCCGACGCGGTGCCACATCTCCATGTTGCCGCGGAATTCCTCGACCTGCTGCGGCAGGGTGAGCAAGAACAGGTAGCCGATCTGGCGGAAGTCCGCCGGGTGCCCCGTCTCCTCCTCGAACTCCTGGAGCATGCGGACCGAAAGACGCTGGACCTTCACGTTGGCTTCGATGGAGAACTGCTGCCGCACGCCGCCCGCGCATTTGCCGGTCGATTGAGACCCCAACGTCTCCCGCTCGACCAGCAGCACGTCGAGCTTGCGCTTGGCCAGCTGATAGGCGAGCGCGCAGCCCACCACCCCGCCGCCCGCGATGACTACGTCAGCGGTTTCCATGGTCTTCCGCAGGCTGTCCGGACGGCCGGGCGGCTCGCAGGTGGATGCCCCAGACCTCGAAGATGAGCTTGAGAGCCGCCAGGGTCGTGATGTCGCCGTTGTCGAACGGCGGCGACACCTCGACCAGGTCGAAGCCGACGAGCTCCGACCGGCCGGTGGCCGTGCCGAGCAGGTCAAGCGCTTGCCGCGTGGACAGGCCGCCCGAGGACGGGATCTCGGTGCCCGGAGCAAATGCCGGGTCGAGGACGTCGATGTCCAACGAAACGTGGACAGGGTGCCCCGCCAGACGCTCCGCGATCTTGTTCGCTGATCCGGCCAGGTCCCGCGCCAGCTGAGGCGCCCCCACCAAGAGCATCCCGTGCGAGGAGATGAACTCGAGCTCCTCCGGGTCGTAGTCGCGGCCGCCCGCGATGACCACGTTGGCGGGATCGATCCCCGAGGTGTCGAGCGCTCGCCGCAGCGCGCAGCCGCATGTCCAGCGGCCGCCCCGGGAGAAATCGCACAGGTCTGGATGCGCGTCCACCCACAGCACCGCGAGGCCTGGGTGTCTGCGCGCCTGGGCGGTCAGTGTCGAGATGGCGGTGCAGTGGTCGCCGCCGAGAACCGTTAGGAAGGCGCCAGACGCAACCTGCGCCAGGCGGTCCGCGACCGCGCCCCAACCCTTCTCGATATCCGGTCCAGGGTCGAGGTCGCCGATGTCGTGCACGCGAAGGCCGGCCAGCAGCGTGCCGTCCTCGGTGACGGGCGGCATGACTCCGGAAAGGCTGCGGATGCGCTGCGGCGCCAGCGCCGCGCCCTTGCGGTAGACCGCCGAGCCGTCGTACGCGATGCCTGCCAGGACCACGTCGGCGTCACCCCTCCTGGCGGCACCCGCGAGGCCGCCCCAGGCGCTCAGCCCGTCGAGGTTCATCATGCGCGGTGCTCCGGCACTTTCAGGATCGCCACCGCGCCGATGACGAGCCAGATGCCGAACACCGAGAAGATGACCGGGAAGCCGCCGGGGAGTCCCAGGATCGAGGGGCCGCTGTTGAAGTGCTGGAGCAGCAATCCGCCGACGAGCCGCGCGATCACTCCCGACCCCGCGGTGGCGATGTTGCTGAAGCCCATGAACAGGCCGGCCTCGTCATGCGGGATCACATCCTGGATGAAAGCCCAATCGACAGAAAAGAACAAGCCGTAACCGATGCCGATCAAGATCCCCACCAGTGTCGCCTGTGCGGCGAGGTCGGGCACCTTCAAGGCGTGCGCGAGGGGCTGGACAAGCTGCGTTGGAAGCAGCACGTAATGGCTGAACATGAGCATCAGCATCCCGGCGGCGCCGAGTAGACCCCCGACGAGGATCAGCGGCCGCCGGCCGAAGTGATCGGAGGCTCGCGCCGCCGGCAGCGAGACGGCGAACGCGCCAACGATCACCAGGCCGAGAAGCGTGTAGCTGGCGGTGATCGTGGCGCTGCGATCGCCGCTGAAGAAGACGTTGTTGAAGTAGAAGAAAACGAAGCTCTGCACACCGACCAGCCCCATGAGGATCAGGAGACGTGAAGCCATCAGCCACAGGAATGCCCGATGCCGGAGGGGTTCGGCAAAGGTCGCGGCCACAGCCGCCCTGACGCTCGTGAACTGACCGTGGGTCGGCTCCGCCCGATCCGGGATCAACAGGACGGTGGGCAGCATGGTGATGATGAGCAGGACGGCGATGCTGAGAATCGCCACCGTGCGGCCGGCGTGCTGGAGGATGAAGCCCGCCCCGACAGTGCCTGCCAGCAGTCCGACGACGTTCGAGATCCCGTAATAGCCGGACGCCGAGCCGCGCTGGTCCTCCGGGACCACGTCCGGCAGCAGTCCCTGGTATGGACCCTGGGCGGTGTTCGAGGCCGTCTGCAGCAGGAAGTAGAAGATCAGGACCAGCCCGAAGGTTCCCGACATGGCCAGGCCGACCAGGAAGATCACGTCGCCGGCAGTCCCGACCACGATGAAGGGCCGGCGGCGCCCCCAGGGAGTGCGGGCCCGGTCCGAGACGGCGCCCATCACGGGCTGCCAGATCACGGCCATCAGGGAGCCAATCCCCTCCAGCACCGCGAGCGCAACGCCCTCGTTGGCTCTGCCGACCAGCTGCAGGACGAGGTCGGGGATGATCAGGCCGCCGAGGCTGGTCCAGAGGTATCCGATGGCGACCCAGTAGACCGAGAGCAGGGCAAAGTCAAGGTGCCCCAGGCGCCGCGGCGACCGGCGCGAGGCCGCGGCCGCCACTGTTCGGGGTCCCCGCGAAATCACGCCGAAGGTTCTGGTTTAGTGGGGGCTGGGTCCGTCAATCAGGTCGATACGGCGGAAGGGACTTTTTGAGCTGGCGGTCTTCGCGATAGCCCAACGCATACTCCCCCTGGAGGATTGTGTGGATCTCGCGGGTGCCTTCGTAGATGATCGGCCCTCGCGAGTTCCGCAGGAATCGCTCCACCGGGTACTCCGCCGAATAGCCGTAAGCGCCGTGCACCTCGATAGCGTCGTTGGCGGCGTTGAATGCGGCGTCGGTCGCGTACTGCTTCGAAATCGACACCTCACGCGTGTGCCGCAAGCCGGTGTTCTTCATCCACGCGACCTTGAAATAGAGGAGGCGGCAGATCTCGTAGTCACGCGACATGCGCGCGATCATCTGCTGCACGAGCTGGTAGCGCCCGATCTCCTGGCCGAATGTCTTGCGTTCGCGGGCGTACTTTACCGAGGCGTCGAGCGAAGCACGCACGGTTCCAGTCGCGCCGGCTCCAACCGTAAAGCGCCCGTTGTCGAGACAGCTCATCGCGATCTTGAAGCCGTCGCCCTCGTCACCAATGCGGTTCGCCTCCGGCACCTCGAGGTCGGTCATGAAGATCGATCCCACGTCGCCGGCCCAGATGCCGAGACGGTCCTCGATCGGGTCGGTGCGTAACGCTTTTCCGCATGAGCCACGGTCGAGCATGAAGGCGGACACTCCGCGTGACCCGCCCTTGGAGTCGGTCTTCGCGAAAATGAGCAGGAAGTCCGCGGTGTCGGCGTCGGAGACCCAGATCTTCTGGCCGTTGAGGATGTAGTTGTCGCCGCTTCTTCGCGCGGTCGACTGCATCGAGGCGACGTCTGAGCCGGCATTGGGTTCCGTCAACCCATAGCAGGCCAGCTTCTGGCCGGACGCCATCGGCACCAGCCACTGCTGCTTTTGTTCCTCGGTCGCCCATGTGTACAGGCCCATCCCGACCAGTCCGACATGGACCGAAAGGACGGTCCGATAGACGGTGTCGACGTACTCCAGCTCCTCGCAGACAAGACCGAGCGACAGATAGTCGAGCCCGGCGCCTCCATATCGCTGCGGAAAGCAGACGCCGGGGAGGCCGATCGACGCGAGCTTGGCGAAGATCTCGGGATCGTGCCGCCGAGCCCGGTCGTCGCCCTGGATGTGAGGAGCGAACTCGCGGGCGCAGAAATCCCGGACGGTCGCCACAAGCTGCTCCTGGTCGGAGGTGAGCGCCAGGTCCAGCATCTCGGTACGAGAAGGCTATTACTTGTGCGGGCTGGGCGTCGGGCTCGTCTTGGGCGTCGCGGACGGCGACGGGCTGGGCTGGGCCGGCTTCAGGTCACTCGGCCCGACATGGCCGATGAAGGGGAGGTGATGGCCGACGCTGAGGATGAATGGTACGGTGTGTGAGCTGTGCAGCTGGGGCTGCAGGAAGTCGGTGTAGATCTGCTGCAGCTGGTGGATGCCGGCCACCGAGTCGAGATGGGCGGCGTTCGACTTTGCCGCAGCCGTCTTCAGAGCCTGAAGGTCGGACTTGGACACCATCGCCGAGGTGATCGGGTTGGAGAGGATCTCGTTCTCGAGCGAGTTGACCTGGGTGAGCGTGAGATTGGCGGTCTTGAGCGCGGGCGCGAAAGCATTGTCCAGCGTAACCAGCGCCGACACCGCGAGGTAGATGACCACGAGGGTGACCGCTACGTGGACGAACACCCCAAGCAGTCCGTCGACGCCCCGGATCGCCTCCATCCTGTGGAAGGCACCGCCGATCGCGCCGCCGATTGCCCCCAGCACCACTGCGATGATCAGGGCCACGAACACGCTGAGCACTGCGTTGAGGTGAAGCAGCTTCTGCATGTCGTTCGTGTACTGGTCGTGGAACCTGAACACGGCCAGAAGGGTGCCGAAGAAAAAGATCTCGGCCATGAGCGGCTGGATCACGCCGCGCTGGAAGCCGATCACGAGCGCGACGATCAGCACCAGGACGACGATCACGTCGATGATCATGGGCGCCGACATTCTAGACGACGGGTATTTGGCCGCCTCTCCGACAACGCGACTCGGGCCAGAATCTCCAGGTTCCGTTAGACTCGGGGCACTCTTGGCCCGAACGATCGCCGTCGCGATGCAAAAGGGGGGTGTTGGTAAGACCACCACCGCCGTGAACCTCGGCGCAGCTCTTGCCGAACTGGGCCAGCGGGTTCTCCTCATCGACCTCGACGCCCAGGGCCACCTCACCCTCTACATGAAGCCGTCTGGGGAGCTCGAGAAGACGATCTATCACCTGCTGGTCGACCCGGACACCACGGTGACTGACGTCGTGCAGGAGGCCCCGCAGATGGGGGTGCACTACGTCCCGGCCGACATCGAGCTGGCGGGCGCTGAGAACCAGCTGATCAACGAGATCGGCCGGGAGAGCATCCTGCGCGACAAGCTCGAAGCCGCCCAGCGCAGGTACGACTTCATCATCATCGACTGCCCGCCGTCGCTCGACCTCATCGTCATCAACGCGCTGGTCGCCGCCGACGAGGTCCTGGTGCCGCTGCAGGCCGAGTTCCTCGCGCTGCGTGGCATGCAGGAGCTGTTGGTGACGATGGAGAGGGTCAAGCGCCGGCTGAACCCGCGACTGCAGCTGATCGGGATCCTGCCCACCCTCTACAAGCGCCGCGCCCTTCATTCGCAAGAGGTGCTGGCGGCCGTGCGGGAGAAGTACGGCGATAAGGTCTACGACTTCGGCGTCACCGACTCGATTCGCTTCGCGGAGACGCCCCTCGCCGGACAGTCCATCCTGCAGTACGCGAAAGACTCGGAAGGAGCCACGTCATACCGGGCGCTGGCGGCCAAAGTGTTGGAGAATCACAAGCACGATTAAAGGTGGTCCATTAAATGCCGACATTCAAACGCGTATCGCTCGCCGGCTCTGAGGAGCTCTTCCGCCCCACTCGCCCCCAGGTCGTCACGGATACCGACGAGGTGATCAGGAGCGCGGTCGATCGGCCCGCGCCGCCAAAAGAGGTGGTCTATCGCACCCTGAACTTCACGCCCGAGGAGATCGAGCTGCTGCTGGAAGCGATCCAGACGGCCAAGTACCCCGACCGCGTTCGAGCCAAGCCGGCTCTGGACAAGTTCGACTCCCTCGACGGTCTCCGGATCAAGGTCCAGGGCGCCGTGCCCCACGAGTAGGCTCCAGCACCTGCCTCAGTAGCGCTTCTTCGAGCGGCGCCGAACGTATCCATACACCCAGAACAGGCACACCAGGGAGAGGCCGACGGCGAACCCGACTGCGGCGAGATGCTCCATTGCGGTAAATAGTGATTGATGTCCAAGCTCGCGATCGTCAAAGTCAAGCTCGACCGAGAGGTCAACTGCTACATCGTGTCGTGCGCCGCGACGAAAGAGGCGGTGGTGATCGACCCCGGCCAGCCCGCCGATAAGATCATCGAGCAGGCCGCCGGACTGAAGGTCACATACATCCTCGCCACACACTGCCACCCGGGGCACGTCGCCGGCAAGGACGACCTCAAAGCGGTCACCGGCGCCCAGACCGCCCTGCACTCGGCAGACGCCAAGCAGTTCCTTCGCTCGGCGGACCGCTACCTGATCGACGGGGACGAGCTCGAGTTTGGCGAGTTCAAGGTCAGCGCGATGCATACGCCGGGTCACACGCCGGGGAGCCTGTGCTTTATCATCGCCAACCACGCCTTCGTCGGCGACACGATTCTCGCGGGAGGGATCGGCAAGCAGACGCCGGAGACGGACCTGCGGCGCCAGATGATGAGCATCGGGACCAAGCTCTTGCGGCTCCCGCTGACGACGGCGCTTTACCCCGGCCACGGACCCGCGACGAGCCTGGAGCGAGAGTTGGCCCAGAACCCGATCTTCAGAGGCGCCGGCGCCAGAGCCTGAAGCGCTACCCGCTGACCAGGCTCAGCGTGATCGTCGTGATTCCATTGACCGAGCTCGCTCCGACCAGGCCGCCGACCTTGGAGTTGCTCTTGCGGGCGAAGACGGCCGAGAACGTTCCGCTCGTGGTCCCGCTGAAGCTGATCGTCCAGTCGCCCTGGCTGAGCTTGCTGCTGAAGAAAGCCTGGACCTTGTCGACCGCGTCCAGGGTCTCCCACTCCATGCCGAACGTGCTCACTCCGTTCGCGCTGAAGGGCGCCCCGGCCGTCAGCCGCGCACCGGGATAGACCGGCAAGTCGCCGGGGAACCCCTTCGGCATCGCGACCTCGGGGTCGAGCTTGCCCGAACCCTGTGAGGCGGTCGCCGCAGCGCCGCTGACCGTGGGCTGGGCGGGCGGCCGAGAGCTTTGCGTGCTCCCGCAGGCGGATGCGGCGAGCATGAGCAGCGCGGCCCCGGGCACCGCGCAAGCACGAAACCGCATCACTTGCAGTGTGAGGCCGGTCTAATGGTCGGTCAACGGCCACCGCCAGCCGGCCTGACCATCCTGCCCCGCGGCCGCCGGGTCCCACCCACTGGCTGTCCGCGGAGATACACGTGTTTGACCGCGAACCCGAACTCCTTGCCTTCCATCGCGCTGTGGCGCTGGCGCGAGCGCATCTCCTGCGCCCGTGCTCTCGTCCTGCCCTTGGGGTCGACCACCACCAGGTCCGCGTCGTAGCCAGGGGCGATCACCCCTTTGCTCCGGCTGAGGCCGGCGAGCGCGGCCGGTGCTTCGCTGACCCAACGAGGCGCTTGCCAGACGTCGCCCATCCGGCGCGCGAGCTCCAGGCAGCTGACGTACAGCGTCTGCACGCCGGGGCTCCCGGGCGGGGCTTCCTCGAGCGATCGCGATTTCTCGTCGTCGGTGTGGGGAGCATGGTCGGTGCCGACGATCGTGATCACGCCGCGCGAGAGCCCGTCGACCAGGGCGGCACGGTCGGCCGCGGTGCGCACGGGCGGCAGCATCTTCATGAAGTTGCCGGCCTGGTCGAAGTCCTGGTCGGACAGCCACAGGAACTGGGGGCAGGTCTCAAGGGTCATGTAGGTGCCCATGCGCATGGCAGCCTCGGCCGCATCGAGGCCGAGGGCGCTGGAAAGGTGCGCCACGTGAAGGCG
>JBOHUP010000488.1:0-2720 GCA_050734615.1 Candidatus Dormibacteraceae bacterium
GGAGAGCGGTGTGACGGCGACGAGTGCGTCCTGTGGGCCGAAGGTGCCGTTCGCCAGGCCGCGGTGTTCGGCGAGGCGATGGAGGTCCGCCGCCGCATTGAAGCCCGCGTGGGGGAGAGCCGTTTCACGGTTCACGATGAGGTCACCAACGTCGGCTTCGACCCCGCGACCCACATGTATCTCTACCACGTGAACGTCGGCTGGCCGGTCGTCGACGAGGGCGCCGAGTACCTGATCCCCGCGGCCGACGGCGCGCCGGTCGCCGAGTACCCGACCAAGGACTACCGGCGCCTCACCGCGCCGGCGCCCGCGAAACCCGAGGAGTGCTACGAGCACGATGCGATCGCCGGACCTGATGGAAAGGTGCCGGTGGCCGTGGTCAACAGGCGCGCGGGACTGGGTGCCTACCAGGTCTACCGTCGCGATCAGTTTCCTTTCCACACGATGTGGCGCATGCTCGGCGAAGGCATCTACGGCGTGGCGATGGAACCGACCACCAACCGCGATGCCGGCCGCTTTGACGCCAAGGACCGTCGAGAGCTGGGCTTCCTGGCGCCAGGCGAGCAAAAGAGCTACGACATCGAGATCGGCGTGATCGAGGGCGAAGCGGCCATCGACGCGTTCGCGAAGCGGGTGAGCGACATTTCCATGAGCGGAGACCATGCAAAGCACCATGCCTGAGCGCAATACGGCGATGTCCGCCGCGATCGTGCAGGAGACGCACCATCGCGTGAGGCGTGCCTACGGCTCGGCGATCGGCCGCGACCGCCACGACCTCGTCACCCCCGCGCTCATCCTGGATCTGCCCGTGGCCCGCAGGAACATCACGAAGATGGCCGACCGTCTGAAGACGATGTCCGCGAAGATCCGGCCGCACATCAAGGTGCACAAGAGCCCTGAGCTGGCCCGCATGCAGGTCGATGCGGGCGCGATCGGGATCTCGACGGCGACGGTGTGGGAGGCGATCGTCATGGCCCGCTCGGGCCTGGACAGCATCTTCATCGTCAACACCCTGGCGGGCCGCGAGAAGCTGGTCGCCCTTGCGGAGCTGGCCCGGGACGCGGAAGTCATGGTCGCCGTTGACGAAGCGCAGAACGCGGCCGACGTGGCGGCCGCGGCGCGGGCAGCGGGCAGCACGGTGGGTGTGCTGATCGAGGTGGACACCGGGATGGACCGGGCCGGAGTCGACTCGGTCGAGCAGGCGGTCGAGCTCGCGCGAAGCCTCACCTCGATGCAGGGCATCCGGCTTCTCGGCGTCTCCGGCTACGAAGGGCACTGCTCGCTGACGCCGGAGCGCGAGCTGCGCGCGACCAGGCAGAAGCAGGCGATGAGCTTCCTGGTCGAGACGGCGAGGGAGATCGAGCGTGAGGGCATTCCGTGTCCAATCGTGTCCGCCGGCGGCACCGCGACGTGGGACTGGACCGCGCAGACCGAGGGCATCACCGAGATACAGGCCGGCTCCTACGCCGTCATGGACAACTTCCACTCCCCGATGGCAGGTGACTTCGAGAAGGCGCTCACCGTGCTGTCCACGGTCATCAGCCGCCCGGCCGGTCGCGTCATCATCGACGCGGGCAACAAGTCGCTCGGCGCGCCCGCGCTCACGACCATCGCCGGCGAGGACATCTCCAGCATGCGGTTCGACGAAGAGCACGGCCTGTTCGTGGCGCGGCCCGACGAGCGGCTTCGCGTGGGCGATGTTGTCGAGCTGATCCCGGGGTACGCGCCGGGGACCGTCAATTGGTACGAGGCATACCACGTGGTCGAGGACGGCCGCGTGGTCGACATCTGGCCCGTCATTCCGCGCGGGCCTGGCCATGGGGGATTGATCAAATGAGCAGCATCCAGAGTCGATTCATCGGCAAAGGCGTCGTCGTGACCGGCGCCGCGCAGGGCATCGGCCGTGCAGTCGCGAGAGCGTTTGCAGCCGAAGGCGCCGGTGTCGTCCTGCTCGACCACGAGGCCGACGTCCTCGCCAGCACCGCGGAGGCGATCCGCGCCACGGGTGCCAAGGTCGAGACCGTCGCGGGCGATGTGAGCCGGAGGGAAGACATCCGTCGCGCCATCGACCTAGCGATCGATCGGTTCGGGCATCTGGACGTCGCGGTCCAGGTCGCCGGCATCGCCGACTTCGTTCCTTTCCTCGACGTCACCGACGAGAGCTGGGAGCGGATCCTCGACGTCAACCTGCGCGGGACCTGGTATCTGGTGCAGGAGGCTGGACGGGCGATGGTCAAGCAAGGCATTCGCGGCGCGATCGCAATCACGGCTTCCACCAATGCGTTCCAGCCGGAGGCCGGCGGCCTCTGCTACAACACGTCGAAGTCGGGCCAGGTCGCGGTGATGCACACGGCGGCGCTCGAGCTGAGCAGGCACGGCATCCGGGTCAACGCACTCGCCCCTGGGATCATCAACACCCGCCTGTCGGCCTTCGTCATCAACGATCCAGAGCAGTCGAAGGTGATGCTCGATCGAATTCCGTTCGGGCGCTTCGCTGAGCCCGAGGAGATGGCGCGGCCGATTCTGTGGATGTGCTCGGACGATGCCTCTTACCTTTCAGGAGAGCTGCTGGTCGTCGACGGGGCGATGACGGCTGGAATTCCGGAGCCGGGAACGCTGGACGCACCGCTTCCTGGTGTGGTCCGCTAAGCCGGGCCGAGCGAGGAGGCCGACGGCGATGACGCGTACCGCGGAGCGGGCTCCCAACCTCTCACTGGTTG
>JBOHUP010000489.1:0-4389 GCA_050734615.1 Candidatus Dormibacteraceae bacterium
TCGATGTCTGGGCTCTCAGGGTGCTTCTCCGCACTGCACGCGGCGCCGATGCCGAAGCGATAGCCGTTGCGGCGGACGAAAGAGACAAGGTCGCTGCCGTGCTGGAGCTCGGGATCTGCCGGCGCAAAAGGCAGGCCAGCGGTCTGGGGGTCGCCGCGCAGCGCCAGCACGTTGGCCACGCCTTCGCGTTCCATCCAGTTGAGGATCTGGCGCGTGCGGTCCGCGTTGTTGGCGCACGTGAGGTGGGCCATCGCCTCGATGTGGTAGTGGCGCTTGATGCGCGTGACCAGCTCGAGCGTCTTTTCTCCTGTGCGGACGCGATACGTGACCGACACCCAATCCGGCGCATGGCCGGCGAGCGTGGCGACCGTCCGCTCGAGCACTTCGACCTCGGCCTCGTCGCGCGGAGCCATGAACTCGAAGGAGACGCTCGGCCTGCTGCGCCCCAGCATCTCAACGATTCGCATTTAGCGCGAACTCTACCGCAGGACCCTGGTGTCTCCGACGCGGCGCGTCACCCGCTGCGCGTCGAGATGCTCGAGCAGCGCAAGCACCGGCTTCCGGCTCGCCCCCATTCGGTCACGCAGCTGGGCGACGGTGACCGAACCTTCGGCGCCGACGATCTCCTTGACCAGCGCCACTGCCGATTCGTACGCGGCGGCGGTGAAGGCGACGTCGTCGCTCACGAGCACTAGATCGCCGCGCCGGGCGAGGGCTCGCACCAGCTCGGGGGTCGCACCGCTCTGCTGCATGGCTTCGGGCAGGGAGGGCGGGGCGTACTGGTGAACGGCGAGCAGGCGGACGAGCTCGGCAGCCGGGCCGCCGGCGGTCTCGAGCTCGACTTTGTGAGCGGGTGCCGCGAGAGATCCGTTGCGCTCCGCCACCACGCCGTCCTCGACCAGGCCGCGCACCACCGAAGGGAAGGAGGATGGCGCCACGCCCAGCTTGCTCCTCAGCTCCTCTCGCGCCATGCCAGCCCGCAGGGGATGCGTCACGTGATAACCGTCGAGCTCGTGGGCCGCGCGCGTGGAGATCGCCGCCCACGCCTCTTCGCCGAACAGCCAGTCGCCCACCCTACGGACGCGTAGCTGGTCGAGCTCACCGTGCTCGGCCAGAGTTGCCTTGAGGAGCGCCGTCACCGTAACCCCGCGGGGATACTTGCGCAGCTCCTCCTGGAGCACGTTCCCGGCGGCGCGGCGCGCCAGCGAGTCGCGGACCGCGGAGTCGTGTCGGGCGTGTTTGCGGGGCGCGACGTCGATGAACGTCCCGCCCGCCAGCGTGCTCGAGGGGCTCGGCATGCGCAGAACGAAGCGGTCGTTCGCGGCGGCTGCAATGGGCCGCTCCAGGTACAGCTGCAACCAACCCTTGGCGCCGGGAGGAAGCTCATCTCCCTCGATCATGATCACGCGACAGCCGACGTCCGCGGTGCCGGTGTGGAGCACCAGGTCGGCTCCGTGGCGCAGAGGCTGCGGCGCGGAGCGGAGCACCCGAACCGCCGCATCGATGCGCCGGGTCGGCTGAAGAGTCTTCGGACGGGCCAGCACGTCGCCGCGCGAGAGCCCGTTCTTGTCGACGCCGATGAGGTTGGCGGCGACCCGGTTGCCCGGCATGACGCTCTCGACCTTCGTGTTGTGTCGCTGGAGGCCGCGGATTCGGACCGAACGGCCAGAAGGGACGACTGCAAGCTCATCGCCTACGCCGAGTGAGCCGTCGACCAGGGTGCCGGTCACGACCGTCCCGAATCCGCTCATCGTGAACACGCGGTCGATGGGCAGCCGGGGGCGGGCGACATCGCGACGGGGTTCGGCCGAATCGAGCACGCGGTCAAGCGCGGCCAGCAGGTCGGGCAAGCCCTCGCCGGTGACCGACGAGACACCGAGCATGGGCGCGCCCTCGAGGGAGGTACCTTGCAGCGCCGCGGCCACCTCGGCCTTGACGAGATCGAGCCATTCGGCGTCGACCAGGTCGACCTTGGAAAGGACGACTAGGCCCCGCCGGACGTCGAGCAAATCCACGATCTCCAGGTGCTCGCGCGTCTGGGGCATGACGCCTTCGTCGGCCGCGATGACGAGCAGCACCGCGTCGAGGCCGTGCACTCCAGCCAGCATGTGGCGAATGAATCGAGCGTGGCCCGGTACGTCCACGATTCCGATCTCCCGTCCGCTGGGCAGCGGCATATGGGCGAAGCCGAGGTCGATTGTCATGCCCCGGCGCTTCTCCTCGGCCAGGCGGTCGGGGTCGATCCCCGTCATCGCCGTGATCAGCGTCGACTTGCCGTGGTCGATGTGGCCGGCCGTGCCGACCACGAAGCCTGCGCTCACCGCGCGCTCACGCTCCGGAATGCCACCTCCACCGCATCGAGCAGCGTTTCGTCCTCGCCCCTCAACACCGTTCGGGCATCGATGCAGCACGCGGCCTTCTCGATTCGAGCGATCACCGGCGGGTCTCCGTGACGGAGCGCGGCCGCGAGCCGTGATGCCGGACCTTCGAGGGCGATGAGGAAAGTCGCCAGAGCGTGCTCGGGCAGCGAACCGCCGCCCACAGCCGAGTCCCCCTCGACCAGTTTGGTGGGCACTCCTCTTTCCGCCAGCTTCACGCACCACATCGCCGCCCGGCGCCGAACGTCACTCGCCGGCTGGCGCAGCATCCGCTCCACTGGGATTTCGTCCAGCTTGCCGGTCAGACGCTGACGCAGGGTGGCCTCGAGCGCCGCCAGCGTGAGCTTGTCGATACGTACGGCCCGCGCGAGTGGATGCCGCGACATCTTCTTCACCGCGGCGACGCCGGCTTCACGGCGCCCGACGATGATGCCTGCCTGCGGGCCACCCAGGAGCTTGTCTCCTGAGAAGGTCACCACATCGCAGTGCTCGAGCGACTCCGCGACGGTAGGCTCGTCGCCCACAGGCTCGGCCGCGCCGCTGCCGAGGTCATCGACAAGGAGGAGGCTGTGGCGTCGCGCCACCTCAGACAACTCGGATAACGATGCGGTTTCCGTGAAACCTGTGATGCGGAAGTTGGAGGTGTGGACATGCAGAAGGGCGACCGTCCGGGAGGTGATGGCGTCTTCGTAGTCGGCGGCCCTGGTCCGATTCGTCGTTCCGACCTCGACCATGCGGGCGCCGGAGAGGCGCATGACGTCCGGCATTCGAAATGAGCCGCCGATCTCGACGAGCTGGCCGCGCGAGACGATGACCTCCTTGCCCTTGCAGGTCGCCGTCAGCGCCAGCAGAGTGGCGGCCGCGTTGTTGTTCACGGCCAGCGCCACATCGCATTGGAAGAGCGAGGTGAGGAGGCCGACGACGAGAGACGCGCGCTCGCCGCGCCGTCCGGATTCGAGATCGAGCTCGAGGTTGCTGTAGCCCGCGGCGACCGCCAGCGAATCCATCGCCGCTTGCGAAAGGGGCGCGCGACCCAGGTTGGTGTGCAGGATCACGCCGCTCGCGTTGATGACACGCCGGAGCTTCGGCGCCAACACGCTGCGCAGCCGCGCGGCCACCGCGGCGACCCGCTCCGAGTCCTGCTCTGCCTGGCCATTCCTCTCGGCGGCCACCTGCTCGCGGATCGCCTCCACGACCCTGGCCCGTCCGTACTGCTCGATCAGCGCGGCGTACGCGGGCTGGTTGACCAGTGTCCCTACCGCGGGCAGGGGAGAAGCAGGCTGAATCCCTGGATTCCGTAACCGTCGCATGTGCCCAATGAGATTAGGCTCGCGGGGAAGTAGAAGGGGGTCATCACGAGCGCCAGGAGGCTTCGGCCGAAGAGCAGCTGGAACACGAAGATCGCTATCACGGCGCCGACCAGGATCTCTCTCCGACGCACGCTGACGTTGTAGAAGAAGCGCGCGTTGCGACTCCGGAAGACGGCTTCGATGATGTTCCAACCGTCCAGACCGGGAATCGGCAGTAGCTGGAAGGCGAACAGCGAAAGGTTCAGGAAGACGATGACGAAGATGGCCGCGCCCAGGAGCCCTGCCGACAGGTCGTACGACAGCGGCAGGCCAACCCGCAGCAGGAAGCGAAGCAGCAGGCCCAGGATGACCGCGACGAGCAAGCTCGCCGCCGGGCCGCCGAGCTCGAACAGCACGCGCTGCCCGATCGTGTTGATGCGGTTGGGCTGGACCGGCACCTTCCTGCCCCAACCGACCAGGCCTATGAACACCGCGATCACCCCGAGCGGGTCGAGGAATCGGCGCGGGTCGGGCTTGAGGTAGCCGAAGTAACGGACTGAGCGGTCGCCAAGGAAGTAGGCGGCCACGGCGTGCCCCATCTCGTGCACGGGGATGGCGATCACCAGCGCCGGCACCAGCAGCAACGCCGACAGGATGAAAGTTACGAAATTGCTCATCCGGGGGCCCCCGCGAAGTTACGCCGCACCCTCGCGGACCTTCTT
>JBOHUP010000490.1:0-5034 GCA_050734615.1 Candidatus Dormibacteraceae bacterium
CCTGGTCTATGAACGGTGCCGCCAGAAGCTCCATCGACATGGAAGCGACCTCGGCCATCTCAGATCCTGGATGGCGTTGAAACAAGAGCGGCAGGCGCGAGGCTTCGAATGAGTGAAACGCGTGCCCGGACTCGTGAAGAAGAGTGCGGACGTCCTCGTCGACGCCGACGGCGTTCATGAAGATCAGCGGCATCTTCCTGAATGCGAGCGTCTGGCAATAACCACCTGGCGCCTTGCCTTTCCGGTTGTCGAGATCGAGCAGGCCCGCGCCGGCCATCCGCTGGTAGTAGTCGCGGAACGCAGGGTCGACGTTGGAAAAGATGTCGCCCGCACGCTCGATGAACACTTCGATGTCTTCGAACGGCTTGAGCGGCGGCCGGCCCTCTGGGTCGACGTCGAGGTCCCAGGGGCGCAACTCGGCCAGTCCCATGCGGTGCCGCCGCCGCTCCAGGATCCGGTTGGCTGCGGGCCGTACCGCGCTCTCGACTGCTTCGTGGAAACGCATGCAGTCGTCCGGCGTGTATTCGAAGCGGTTCTTCTCTCGATGCGCGAAATCGCGGAAGTTGTCGAAGCCGGCGTTCCTGGCCACTCGCTGTCTCAGGTCGTACATCTGGTCGAAGATCCCGGCCAGGGTTGTCCGCTGCTCGACGTACGGCTTCGCGCGTAGCCGAAACGCGCGCTCGCGGACCTCGCGATCGGAGTCCTGCATGAAGGGCAGGAGCTGCGCCGGCGTCTTCTCCTCTCCGTTCCACTGCACGGTCATGGCCCCGTTGACCTTGGACCACTCGGTGGACAGCTTCGAGAGCTGCGAGAAGAGCGGCACGTTGGCCTCGCTGAAGAGCTGCGTTTGATTCAGGAACCGGCGGACTGCCTCCTCGAGCCCAGGCGGCACGTAACCGAGCCGGGCGAGCTTGGTCTGAAGGCGGACGCGCTGCTCGTGGGCTTTGGGCGAGATCTGCGTGCCAAAACGCAGCTGAGCCTCTTCGCGACTTGGGTCCGTCGTGTCGCGCGAGTAATCGAACGATGCGAGAGCCCCGGCTTCTGACAGCATCGATTCGAAAAGCGACCAGTCTGCGAGCCACCCGTCAACGCTGTCGCGGTCGAGAGGCCGCGAGCCCAGTGCCTCGTAGTACGGAAGCACGTCGGCCCAAGTCGCGCTTTTGAACGCGTCCGGAGAATCCGGCAAAGTGAGCACCACACCTCACCCCTTAAAAAAATGACCGCCGCCTGCCGGCGCTCATGGTACAGGTGAGGATCGATTGGAATCATCAAGGCGATCGCGGCTCCGGCTGCCTTCCAGGGTGCGGGCGGCGGCCGGGGCGGCGACCGGCGACGGCGGGGTTGAGGAAGAGCTCGCCTGGCTCAGCTGGTCGGGCACCGTATGGCGCCTGGTCGGTCCGTCCGGCGCTGCTTTCGTGAAGCGCGCCGCGCACCTCGCGGACGAGCATGCCCGGCTGGCGTGGCTGGCCGGTCGGTGGCCGGTGCCCGACGTGCTGGGCTTCTTTCAGGAATCCGGCGACGATTGGCTGGTCACCCGCGAGGTGCCGGGTGTGCCGCTCTTTCACCCGTCGGTCGGATGGGAGCCTTCCCGCCTCGCGCGGCGGTTCGGCGAGATCCTGCGCGGCCGAGGCGACCGGATGCCCGTTTGGCGTGCGTAAGCGGGGCAATGTCCTAGTCCACGGCGATTACTGCCTGCCCAACGTGCTCATCGACGCCGGCGAGCTCAGCGCGGTGGTCGACGTGGGCCGCTGTGGCCTGGGCAACCCCGCGGACGACCTGGCCGCCGGCGTGTGGACGCTGCAGTACAACGAAGTACGATCGCTAGTCCGAAGTTCCTGACGCGTAGGCAGCATTAGAAGGCGCTTTTGAACCTGACCTGATGCTTATAGGTGCGTATAGATGTAGGCAGAATCTGTCTTGCTATTCGAGCGCTGAACGTGTATGGTCTGCGTGTGCTGAAGAGCGCCGGCCCGGTGCATCTCACCACCATCCGCCGCACCGTCCAGGGCAGGGAATACGTGAGCCATCTCCTGCGCCGCTCCTATCGCGAGGGCGACAAGGTGAAGAGCCAAACCGTGGGCAACCTCACCGCCCTGCCGCCGGCCGCCATCGAAGCTGTGCGCGCCATCTTGCGCGGCGAGCAGGTCGGGCTTTTGGACCAGGCTTTCGAGATCGAGCGCTCGCTGCCCCACGGCGATGTGTTGGCGGTACTGGGCCAGCTGCGCCAGCTCGGCCTGGACAAAATGCTGGGGGCTCGGCCGCGGCGCGAGCGAGAGTTATGCCTGGCGATGATCGCGAGTCGAATCCTGGAGCCGGGGTCCAAGCTGGCGACCGTTCGCAGCTTTGAGCACAGCACATTGGCGTCAAAGCTAGACCTCGAAGACGCCGACGAGGACGAGCTCTACGCAGCGATGGACTGGCTGCTCGAGCGGCAGTCGGTGGTGGAGACGGCGCTGGCCAAGCGGCATCTGAGCGAAGGCGGCTTGGTGCTCTATGACCTGACCTCGGTTTATCTCGAAGGCAGCAAGTGCGAACTGGCCAAGCGCGGTTACAGCCGCGATGGCAAGCGAGGCTTGCCACAGATCGAGTTCGGACTCATCACCGACCGCGAAGGCAGACCGGTGGCGGTGGATGTGTTCGAAGGCAACATGGCCGACCCGAGCACGGTGGCGGCGCAAGTGGACAAACTGAAGAATCGTTTCGGCATTGCCGAAGTTGTGCTGGTGGGTGACCGGGGGATGCTGACCTCGGCGCGCATCGAGGCCCTCAAAGCAGTCGGTGGCATCGGTTGGATCTCGGCTTTGCGCAGCAACCAGATCGATGCTCTGGTCAACAGCGGGGATCTGCAGTTGGGGATCTTCGATGAACGCAACCTGGCCGAGATCTCCTCGACGAAGTTCCCAGGCGAGCGGCTGGTGGTCTGCAAGAACCCGGCCCTGGCAAAGGACCGCGCACGCAAGCGCGAAGAGTTACTACTCGCCACCGAGGTCGAGCTGGACAAGGTGGTGGCAGCGGGTACTGCCGGTCGGCTCAAGAGCAAAGACGAGACCGGGCTGCGGGTGGGCAAGATCATCGGTCGCTACAAGGTGGGCAAGCACTTCAAGCTCGACATCACCGACCACAGCTTCGGCTACCAGCGCGATGTCGATGGCATCGCCTCCGAGGCCGCGCTCGACGGCATCTACGTCATCCGCTCTAGCGTCGCCCCCGGCAAGCTCGACTCCGAAGCGCTGGTCCGCAGCTACAAGCTGCTGGCCGGCGTCGAGCGCGCCTTCAAGACCATGAAGTCAGTCGACCTCCAGGTGCGCCCGGTGCATCACCGGCTGGCGGATCGAGTGCGCGCCCACATCTTTATATGCATGCTCGCCTACTACGTGCGCTGGCACCTCGAGCGTGCCTGGGCACCGCTGCTGTTCCGTGATGAGGACAAGCCGGTGACCAACGATGTCGTAGCGCCGGCTCGCCGCTCCGCGTCGGCGCTTGCCAAGGCGCGCACTCAGCGACTCACCGACGGCACCGAGGTATACAGCTTTCGCAGCCTTCTCGCCGAGCTCGCCACTTTGACCAAGAACACTGTGCGGCTGCCCAACAGCACAGCCACCTTTGACAAGCTGGCCAACCCCACGCATCTGCAGAATCGAGCTCTTCAACTGCTCGGCCTAACCGCCTCGTTGTAGCCAGAAGATGCACACCAACTCCGAGTTCAATCGGTCTCGCCGAACCTCAGGAACTTCGGCCTAGCTTCGACTGCCGCATTCCAGCGCGGCCGGCTTTTGGTTCTTGGGAGATGCACGAAAGCAACCTGAGCGGAGTCGCCACCCCACCGAGCTTTGACATCGAGCCGCTGGGTGGCTACTCCTTACGCGAAAGTGCCGGCTTCATCGATGCTTGGCATGAGGCGCCCTCTGACGGCGGCCAAGCTGAGGGCCATCTTCACCTCGCGTTTCACACCGACGGTGATTGGGTGCCGGCCGGTGTATGCCTGACGCAGGATGGTGGCGGACGGGTCCACGGCAGCGTCTACGGCGCAGCGGAGGCCGAGCGTGTCAGAAAGCAGGTCGCGCGAATCCTGAGCCTGGATGTCGACGGCACGCAGTGGCCCGACGTCGGCCGGCATGACCCTGTCGTCGCGAGGCTCCAGGCAATCTTCCCCGGCTTCAGGCCTGTGAACTGGAGCAACGCGTATGAGGCGGCCGCCTGGTGCTTGGTCTCGTCGCGCATCTCGATGCGCCAAGCCCAGGGCGTCAAGGACCGCATGAGCCGCGAGCTCGGGGCGCCGGTCGACATCCACGGCCACCGGCTGTACTGCTTTCCCGATCCCGATCAGCTGGTGCACCTGGCGAAGTTCCAGGGTCTGTTCGGTCGGAAGGCCGAGTACCTGAGCTCACTGGGCACGGCTGATCTTGCCGGCGATTTGGATACCGAGACTCTTCGCGCCTTGCCGCGCGAAGAAGCGCTGACAGCGCTGCAGCGGTTGCATGGCATCGGCGAGTTCGGGTCGCAGCTCGTGCGCCTGCGTGCTCTGAGCGCGGTCGACGAGCTGCCCACCCAGGAACCGCGACTGCTCGAGGCGATACGCTCGGCCTACGGGCTTTCCAGCACGCCGGGCCTCCACCAACTGGAAGAGATCGCGGAAAAGTGGCGTCCGTACCGGATGTGGGTGGCAGTTTGCTTTCGGCGCTCCGTCGCCGGCGGCGCGGGCATGAGCCATTCGCGCGCGGCACGCTAGAGGCGCGCCTCCCGATCAGCGCGATCCGCTCCGCACAAGGACCAGCGCCGCGCCCCACGTAACGGAACCAGCGATCAGCAGAAACCACATGGTCGACGCGATCAGCGCGAACTCCACCAGTGCGCCGAAGATGCACATCGCCGCCGCCCCGGCGAGCAGGAACGCCCCGGGCAGGAGAAGCCACGCCGTGTACCAGGGGGGCTGAACTGAGTCGCCGTGGTCGAAAGCTCGGCCGGCGATGAACACGACGAGCGCGCCGGCCAGCGCGGGCCCCGCGAGCGCCATCGCCAACGGCATGTGGACCG
>JBOHUP010000491.1:0-2150 GCA_050734615.1 Candidatus Dormibacteraceae bacterium
ACCGCCACGGATTCGGTGCGCGCGGTCGGCCTGCCGCTGTCCATGCTGGTCCTGGTTTCGATCCTCCGATCAGCGGTGGTGACGGCCTACCTCACCTTCCTGCCCACGCTCGTGGTGGTGAGGACCGGAAGCCTGGCCCTCGGCGGCGCGGCTCTCGCCGCATTCCTCTTTTCGGGGTCGCTTGGAGCCCTGCTTGGAGGCGCGGCCGCTCACCGTTTCGGAAGCGCGCCCGTGGTCATCGCATCGCTGGTGACGGGAATGCTCGGCCTGCTTCCGGTGCCTTGGCTGCCGGCGCCGATCCTCGTGCCCTGGATGGTCGTCGCGGGAGTGCTGATGTTCGCGTCCGAAGCCCAGGTCACCGCGCTCGCGCAGCGTTTGCTGCCGGCCTTCGTCGGAGTGGCCTCGAGCCTGATGATGGGCCTCGGGCTCGGCATCGGCAACATTGGAGCCATCGTCACGGGCGCGATCGCGGACGCCAGGGGCATCCAGTACGCGCTGACGTTCACCACCGTGCTGATGACGGGCGCGATCGCCGCCGCCTGCATCTACGTCATGTCGATGCGAGGCCGGGCGCCGGCCGAGCTCAGGGAGGCATAGCGTGCGTTTTGGGGTCGGGATGTACAGCGCCCAGCGGCCGTCCGGTTCCGCGCGTAACCACCGCGACCTGTACCAGGACATGATCAGGCAGGCCAGGCTCGCCGAGGCCGTCGGCCTGGACTCGTTCTGGATCGCCGAGCACCACTTTGCGGAGGACGGATACGCACCGGCCATCCTGCCGGTATGCGCGGCGGTGCTGGCGTCCACGGAGCGCCTCGTCGCGGGCACCGCGGTCGCGATCGCATCCTTCTACAACCCGATTCGCCTGGCCGAGGACTCGATCGCTCTCGACCTGCTCAGCGGCGGTCGCTTCATCCTCGGGCTCGGCACGGGGTACCGCCCGGAGGAGTTCGCCGGCATGGGCATCGCACCTGAAACTGATGAGGCGCGCCTGGATGAGGTCGTGGAGATCCTCGAGAAGTCGTTCACCGGACGGCCCTTCGAGCATTCGGGCCGGTTCTTCCAGATACCCAGCTTGACCGTCACGCCGGCGCCATTCACCGCGGGCGGTCCACCGATGCTGCTGGCCGGCGACGGCGTCGTCGACCGCGACGCGGTCCGGGCGGCCGAGCGCGGGAAGCCCTATCTCATTGATCCGTCACTCCCGCTCGATGAGATCTCGCGACTGATCGCGCTGTATGACGGCGCCTACAAGCGCGACACGCCGCCAGAGCTGCCGTTCTTCAACTATGGCTTCGTCAGCGAGGACGCTGATCCCTGGGAGCTCATGCGGGCGGGCTTCACATATCTGCGGCAGACCTATGACCGCTGGGCCGGCAGGGCGGTGCGCGAGGTCCACCCCGAGAACCACCGCCTCATCCTCGGCACCACCGACGAGGTCGCCGGGCAGGTGCTCGAGTACCACCGCCTTTTTGGAGATCGTCTGCACTTCATCATGCGTCTCGACTATCCCGGCCAGGACCCCGATGTGTCGGACCGCGCGGTTCAGCTGTGGGGCGAAGTGGCCGCCCTGGTGCGCAGCCGGTTGGCGGGTCGGCTCGGGACATGACCGTCCGCGTCATCGAGACGATCGACACCCACACGTTGGGCGAACCGACGCGGATCGTGCTCAGTGGGTTTCCGGCACTGCGCGGGCGCTCGCTCTTGGACCGCTCCCGCGACCTGCTCGCCCGCCACGGTCAGCTCAGGCAGTCGCTGATGTGGGAGCCCCGAGGCCACGCGGTCATGTTCGGCGCCGTGGTCGTGCCGCCGGTCACGCCCGGGGCCGACCTCGGGCTCGTGTTCATGGATGGCGGCGGCGCGGTGCAGATGTGCGTTCACGGCACGATCGGGGCAGTCACGGCCCTGGTCGAGACCGGCCGCCTGAACCCGCCGCGCGATGGGGTCATGACCGTCGACACTCCCACGGCGCCGGTGCGCGTTCGGATCCGCGGATCGAAGACGCGCGTGCACACGGTCGAGCTCGAAGGCGTGCCCAGCACGAGCGTCGCCAGTGCACTCTCGGCGCGCGTCGCCGGCGCTGCTGTCCGCTATGACCTCGCCTATGGCGGCAACCTGATCGCCATCGTCCGCGGCAGCGACCTCGGCATGAG
>JBOHUP010000492.1:0-11420 GCA_050734615.1 Candidatus Dormibacteraceae bacterium
GCTCACCTCGGTCGCCAAGCGTTGATCGACGCGCTGGCGTTTCGAGAGGTCATGGCGAGCTTTCCAAGCGGGGTCGTGGTCCTGACCGCGTTCGGACAGGACGGACGGCCGCGGGGCCTCACCGTGAGCGCCTTTTGCGCCGTCTCCATCGACCCGCCGCTGGCCCTGGCCTGCATCGACAAGTCGTCCAATACGCTGCCCGCGGTCCAACACACCGGCGGTTTCACGGCCAACATCCTGGCCGCGGGCCGCGACCGCCTCGCGCGCGAGATGGCCACCAAGGCCACCGACAAGTTCGGCTCATTGCAATGGCGACACCCGGATAGCCCGATCGGAGGCCCGATCCTGGAAGTGGACGCCGCGGCATACGCGGTGTGCACGCTTCGCGAAACCATCGAGGGCGGCGATCACTGGGTCCTGATCGGCCTGGTCACCGAAGGCGCACATCGCGAAGGCGTCCCGCCGCTGATTTTCAGCCGCCGCCGATATTTTGACCTTTAAAGAGTCGGCGAAGGCCACGACGGGACGAGCTGCGAGATCCCGGCCGAGAGAATGGTCAACTTGTTGGCCAGCAGCAGCACGCCCATCACAAGGAGCACCGCCGCCGAGGCGAGATCGATCGCCCGGCGATGGTTGTTGACCATCCGCACCATGGGTTTGGCGCCCTCCAGGGCGAACGCGAGGACGATGAAAGGAAGACCGAGCCCCAGGCAGTAGGCGATCATCAACAGGAGCCCCTGTGCCGTGGTTCCGGCCGTCACGGCGGAGCTGAGCACAGCGCTCAGCGTCACGCCGATACAGGGCGTCCACCCGCTGGCGAAGCCCATCCCGAGCACGAAACCACCCGCCAGGCCGCCGCCCCGCGGAGCCTGCTTCATCATTCGATATTCGCCGGAGAGGAATGGAAGGCGGATCAGTCCCGCCACGTGAAGGGCGAGCACGATGACGAAGATCCCGGCCACCACCGGTATGTATGTCCGAACCGGCTGCACGACCAGCGAGAAGACGTAAAAGAAGAGGATGAAAATCAGCGACAGTCCGGCCACGAAACCAGCGCCCGCGGCGGCCACCGGCAGGGACGCCGACGGCGAAGCCTGCGCTGGCATCTCGACACCTCGCTGGGACAGCGGGACCGGCTGTGCGGCCCTGGCGCCGAGATACGCGAGATAGGCCGGCACGAGAGGAAGGACGCAGGGCGAGACGAATGAAACCAGGCCGGCCAGGACTGCCAGAGCGGGACTGATCCCGTCGAGAGTGCCGCTGCCTGAGGCAAGAAGCAGCTCAGGCATGACGGCGAGGATGCGGGGTCGCGGCGCGCTGGGCAAGCTCCTGGATCGCGTCCGCCACCTGCGGCCAGACGCGCCGGGGCAGGTCATGGCCCATGCCCTCCACCTCGATGAGCCGCGCCTCGGGCACCGATGCTGCCACCTTGCGCCCGTTCTCCACCGGGATCAGCACGTCGTCCACGCCGTGCACTACCAAGGTGGGGACCTTGACCGCGCGCAACTGCTCGAGCCTGGTCGGTGCGGCCAGCGACGCAATCAGCTGGCGGCCAGCGCCGACCGGGTAATACGCCCGGTCGAATGCGCGCGTGGCGCGGGCTCGCTCCGCTGCATCGTCGAACGGATCGCCCGGCCCGACCAGGACCTGCCTGATCCACATCGCCTGGGCGATGCGCTCTGATCGGGTCGGGGGAGGCGTTGCCAGGAGGACCGCGGCGCCTTCGGCCGTCGGCCGAACCGTATCCGTTCCACTCGGCCCGGACATGATCGAGGTCAGCGTCAAGACGCGCTCGGGATGGTTGATGGCCATGAGTTGGGCGACAAAACCGCCCATCGACGCACCCACGACGTGTGCCGCCGAGATTCCGATTGCGCCGAGCAGATCCGCAGCGTCGGCCGCCATGTCGTCGAGCGAATAGGCGGGCGTCGGGTTTCCACCCAGTGCTGAGGCCAGGTCGGGTAGCCCGGCGGCTTCCATCCGGGTCGATAGACCTGAGTCACGGTTGTCGAAGCGGATGACGTAAAAGCCGCGCTCGGCGAGGAGCTCGCAGAATTCATCGTCCCAGCCGATGAGCTGGGCGCCAAGGCCCATGACCAAAAGCAGGGGGGCGCCTTGCGGGTCGCCCTGGGTGACGTATTCGATCTCGACTCCATTGGCGATGGCTCGTGGCACATGCCCATGCTAGCGGCCCCATTACGCTTAGTTGTCGTGACGACATCGCTGCCGGTGCGGTCGGAGATGGACCGGCGCCATACGTGGAATAGCGAGAGCGTCTTTGCGGATGAGGCCGGCTGGGAGGAGGCGGTCGAAACGATCCTCGCAAGGCTGCCCGACCTGGCCGAATTCAAAGGCCACCTCGGCGATTCCCCTGACGCCCTGGCGGATTGGTTCGACGCGTCGGAGCGGGTGCACCGCCTGATGGGCAAGGTGATGGTGTACACGACGATGTCCTACTCGGTCGACGTCGGCAACCAGGCCGCCGCGGCCCGGGCGGATCGTGCGCGCTCCGTTGCGGCACAGCTCGGCGCCGCCACCGCGTTCGCGTTGCCCGAGATGATCCAGATCGGCTTGCCCAGGCTTCGAGAGTGGGTTGCCTCGTCTCCCCGCCTGTCGCACCTGGGCCATTACTTCGACCGGCTCGAGAAGCTGCAGAAGCGGATCCGCAGTGCCGAGGTGGAGCAGGTCCTCACCCAGGTCTCCGACCCGCTCGCCACCGCGCTGTCGGTCCACAGCGTGCTGGCCAACACGGACTTGAAGTTCAGGCCCGCCGTCGGGTCCGACGGTGAGCACCACGAGGTCGCGCAGGGCACCATCGCCGCGCTCTTGACCAACGCCGATCGAGAAGTTCGCCGCAGCGCGTTCGAGAGCTACGCCGACGCGCACCTGAGGATGCAGCACGCGATGGCAGCCAGCCTGGCGGGTGGAATCAAGAGGGATGTCTTCTTCGCGCGGGCGCGCGGGCAGGCATCCTCTCTGGAAGCTGCGCTCGAGCCTGCGCACATTCCAACCGCGGTCTTCCACAACGTCATCGAGGCGTTCCGCGACAACGTGAGCACCTGGCACCGTTACTGGCGCGTGCGTGCTCAGGCCCTCAGCCTCGACAGGTTGAAGCCTTACGACACTCGCGCCCAGCTCGGCGCATCGAGGCTCGACGTCACTTACGAGCAGGCTGTGGAATGGATAGCGGAGGGAGTGGCGCCGCTCGGCGACGAGTACGTCGCGATCATGCGCAAGGGCGCGCTGGAGGAGCGCTGGGTCGACATCTACCCCAACCAGGGCAAGCGCATGGGCGCTTTTTCATCGGGGGTGATGGACACCAAGCCGTTCATCTTCATGAGCTACAACGACGACATCTACTCGATGAGCACCCTCGCCCACGAGCTCGGTCATTCGATGCACTCGTATTACGCGCGCCATACGCAGCCGTTCATCTACGCAAACTACGGACTGTTCCAGGCCGAGGTCGCCTCGAACATGCACCAGGCACTCACGCGGCGGCACCTGCTCGCAACCAGGACCGACCCCGCCTTCCAGGTCGCGGTGATCGAAGAGGCGATGTCGAACTTCTACCGGTACTTCTTCATCATGCCCTCGCTGGCTCGGCTCGAGCTAGAGATCCACGAGAAGGCCGAGCGCGGGGGCGCGATCACCGCCGACTACCTCAACAACCTGATGGCCGACTTGATGTGCGAGGTCTACGGGTCCGAGGTCGACGTCGACGAGCGGGACCGCGAGCGCATCGGCAGCACCTGGGCGCAGTTCCACACTCACCTCTACAGCAACTTCTACGTGTACCAGTACGCGACGGGCATTGCGGCCGCGGACCACCTGGTGCAGCGGGTGGCGGATGGCGACTCGAAAGCGGTCGAGTCGTACCTCGCATTCTTGAAGAGCGCGGGCTCTCTGTATCCGATGGAGGGCCTGCTCATGGCCGGGGTGGACATGACATCGCCGGAGCCGGTCCGAGCCGCATTCGCGACGCTGTCTTCTATGGTCGAGCGGTTGGAGACTCTGGTCGGAGCCCTAGCGCAGGACTAGCCGGAAGACATCCGTGTCGCGGATCTTGAAGCCCAGCCTCTCATAGAGGCGGTGAGCCGCCGATCGCGCCGGCCCCTTGCCCGACTGCAGCTCGGCGACCTGCGCGCCGTTGCGCCGGCCGACTTCGAGGCTCGCTTTGACCAAGGCCTCGCCGACGCCCTTGCCCCGCGCGGCCGCATTCACGACCACCTCGTCAAGGCGCGCTTTGATCCAGTACGGCGTGGTGTAGACGATGACCGTCGTGGTCCCCACGATCTCACCGCCATCCTTAGCCACGAGCAGGGTCACGGCCGGGTCCGAGATCAGCCGGCGCAGGCGTTCCATGTCGGGCAGGTCGAGCGCCGGGTTGAGCTGAGGCAGCAGTCGAGCCAGGGCGGCCTGCAGCTCGGGTGTCGCCTCGGTCACAACCTCGATTTCCATTGCCACAGACTAGTGGCCCATGGCCGAAGTGAAGCTGAGCGCGTTTGTCGTCCGGGCCGAACCGGTGGGCTACGAGGAGGCGATGCGTGGCGAATACCTCCCGTTTGCGGTCGGCGACGCTTGGGGATCGCCTTGGAGCACGACCTGGTTCCACGTCACCGGTCGAGTGCCGGAGGCCTGGGCCGGACAGCGGGTGGTCGCCCGGTTCGACCTGGGGTTTGCCGGCCCGGCAGGGTTCACGTGCGAGGCGCTGGCGTGGAAAGACGGACGCCCGTGGCGTGGCGTCGACCCGAACCACCGCTGGCTGCCGGTCGACGGACCGCAGGTCGACTTCTACCTCGAGGCGGCCGCGAACCCGAGAGCCACGGAGAGTGGCCCAGAGCCGGCGGCATCGATGATCGCGCTGCGCGAATCGCCGGAGCCGGCTTTCGTTTTCAAGCAGGCCGAGCTGGTGCTCCAGCCCGACCTCAGCGTGCCGCCGAGTGACCTGCACATGGATCGGTCGCATGTGATCACCGCGGTCGGCCATGCCCACATCGACACCGCCTGGGAGTGGCCCCTGCGCGAGGCCAAGCGCAAGTGCGCGCGCAGCTGGTCGACGCAGCTCGAGCTGATGGACCAGTACCCGGATTACGTGTTCGCCTGCTCGCAGCCGGCGCAGTACCAGTGGATGAAGGACTCTTATCCGGACATCTACCGGCGCATCCAGGTGAAGGTTGCCAGGGGGCAGTGGGAGCCGGTCGGCGCGATGTGGGTCGAGGCGGACTGCAACCTGCCCTCAGGCGAATCTCTGGTCCGGCAGATGCTGCACGGCAAGCGGTTCTTCATGCGCGAGTTTGGCTACGAGACTAGGATCCTCTGGCTGCCCGACGTCTTCGGCTATCCCGGCAACCTGCCTCAGCTCATGCGGGAGGCCGGGTGCGATTACTTCCTCACGCAGAAGCTGTCGTGGAACGACACCAACAAGCCCGAACATCACACCTTCACGTGGGAGGGTATCGACGGGACCCGGATCTTCACCCACTTCCCTCCAGCCGACACCTACAACGGCAGCTTTCAAGTCGACGAGATCGAGGCCGGCGTCCGCAACTTCAAGGACGGCGACCATTCGAGCCGCTCCCTGTACCTGTTCGGTTGGGGCGATGGCGGAGGAGGACCGCAGGCCGAGATGATCGAGGCGGCCCACTCCCTCGGTGTCGACCTGGGTCACGCCCGCGACTTCTTCGAGAATGCATCTGCGGATGCGAAGGGCCTTGCCGTCGTTAGCGGCGAGCTGTACTTCGAGCTCCACCGAGGAACTTATACGAGCCAATCTCGGACGAAGCAGCTGAACCGCCACGCCCAGCAGGCGCTGCGCGAAGCCGAGACGTGGTCCGTGGCCGCGGGCGATTATCCCGCCGACCTGCTCCAGCGTTCGTGGAAGACGCTCCTGCTCAACCAATTCCACGACATCCTGCCCGGCTCGAGCATCGACTGGGTGTACGAACAGGCCAATCGCGAGCTCCAGGAGGTGGCGCGGTCCGCGTCGGCCGTCGCGCAAGAAGCCGCAGCGAAAGTGGCCGGCGAGGGCAGCTCGGTGGCCGTCTTCAATGTCAACTCGCATCGCCGCCGCGAGGTGATCTGCATCGACGACGTATCGACTTTGGTTGAGGTCCCACCGTGCGGCTGGACCGTCCTCGACGCCTCACAGCCCGCCACGGCCAGCGAGCCGGTCGTGGTTTCCGAGCGGTCGATGGAGAACGGGTTCCTCAAAGTCGTCTGGGATGAACAGGGCTTGCTGACTTCGATTTGGGACAAGGTGGCGCAGCGTGAAGTCCTCAGCGGTAAGGGAAACCTCCTTCAACTGCACGACGACAACCCCGCGCGGTGGGACGCATGGGACCTTGATGCGAGCTACCGCGACTCGGTGACCGACCTGGTCTCGCTTTCGCGGTTGGATGAGCCAGACAGCGACGGCCTTCGTGGAACCGTGTTGTTCAATCGCAACTTCGGCGATTCGAGCCTCATGCAAATCATGTCGCTGCGTGCCGGTTCGCGCGTCTTGCAGTTCGATTCAAACGTGATCTGGCGGGAGACTCACAAGATGCTGAAAGTCGCTTTCCCCGTCAGCGTGAGCGCGCGCAACGCCACCTACGAAATCCAGTTCGGCCACCTGCAGCGTCCGACGCATTCGGAAACCAGCCAGGCGCGAGCCATGTTCGAGGTCTGCGCCCAACGGTGGGCCGACCTTGCCGACGGCGGCTACGGCGTGGCGCTGCTCAACGACAGCAAGCATGGCTACGACATTCACGGCTCCGTGATGCGACTCTCTCTGCTGCGCGCGCCAACCCATCCCGACCCCACCGCTGACCGCGGATCTCACTCGTTCACCTATGCGCTGATGCCGCATCCCGGAGACTTTCGCCAGGCGAGCGTGATCGAGGCCGCCGAAGACTTGAACGCGCCGCTGCTCGTGGTCCGGTCGGGGCTGGCGCCCGGCACCTCCCGCTCGTTGATCGAGATCGACACGCCGCAGGTGATCGTCGATGCGATCAAGCGCGCCGAGGATTCGGACGCGGTGATCTTGCGGCTCTACGAGGCCTGGGGCGGGGAGTGCCGGGCGCGAATCAGCACGACACTGCCGGCCGGGCGCGCGACGCTATGTGACCTGCTGGAGCGCGAGCGCACGGAGGTTTCCGTCCAGGATGGCATCCTCGAGCTCGACTTCACCCCCTTCAAGATCCTGACCTTGAAGCTGGAGGCATCTACACCAACCTGAGCAGCGCGGCCGTGGCCGCGGCAGCCACCACCACCACCAAAAAAGGGGCCCGCACGACCACGGCAACAGCCGCCACCACCAGGGCCACCGCGCGCACGTCGAGCGTCAGGTGCTGCCCGGTGGCGAAGGTCTGGGTGGCCACGAGCGCGGCCAGCAGGGCCACCGGTATGAGAGGCACCGTCCGCTGGATGCGGGGATCCCGGAGCCAGCGCTCGGGCAGGGAAAGCCCGGCCAGCTTCAACACGTAACAGGCCCCCGACGCGACCAGAACCCCCGCCCAGATCACGTTGAGGGCCTGAACACACCGAACAGGGTGACGAGCAGGGCGACGACGAGCAGTGGCACGCCGAGTGGGACGAACGGCAGCAGGACGAGGGCCGCGACGCCGGCCGCCAGCGCGATCGCCAGGGGCTCGCGGGCACGAAGCCTTGGCGCGAGCAGCGCGAGGAATGCTGCGGGTGGCGCGGCGTCCAGCCCCAGGACTTTCGGGTTGGACAGCGCGTGCGTGGCCAGCGCTCCGATCAGCGTGCCGAGGTTCCATAGGGTGAACAGCGCAAACCCGGTGGTCCAGAAGGCGAACCGGCTCAGGCTTGGCGAATCCCTTGCGATCGCCATCGCGGTGGTTTCGTCGATCACGAAGTGGGCGGCGAGCGGACGGCGCCGGCCTCGCGCCTCCAGCAGCGAGGAGAGCCGCAGCCCATACAGCGCATTGCGTGAACCGAGAAGGGCGGCTGCTGCCGCGCCGGCCCACACACTTCCGCCGGCCCCCACGACTCCGACCAAGGCGAACTGCGAGGCGCCGGTGAACATCAGGACCGAGAGCGCGCAGGTCTGAAGCAAGGACAAGCCGGCGGTCGTTGAGATGGCGCCGAACGACAGCGCGTAGGCGCCGGACGCGACTGCGATGCCCAGGGCGTCGCGGACGATCGCCCTTCTGGGTTCGAGCTCCCCACCCTCGCCCTCCCCGGCGAGCGGGGAGGGTTTCTTCACTCCGGCGTCACGTAGGCCGCGGTGAGTCCACCGTCCACGGTGAAGGCCGAGCCATTGACGTAGCTCGACTCATCGCTGGCGAGGAACAGGGCCGCGTTCGCGATCTCGCGGGCTTTGGCCAGCCGCCCCATGGGCAGATGAATGCGGCGTCGTTCGTAAGCGCCTGGTGAATCAGAGAACAGGCGCATCAACAGCGGTGTCTCCACCGGACCGGGGCACAACGCGTTCACGCGCACGCCCTGGCGGGCGAATTGCACCGCGAGCTCGCGGCTCATCGACAGGACCGCGCCCTTGGACGCCGTGTACCCGATCTGGCTCGTGGCCGCGCCCACCAGCGCGACGAACGAGGCGACGTTGATCACAGACCCGCCACCCGCCTTGAGCAGATGGGGGATGCCGTACTTGCAGCACAGGAAGACTCCCTTCGCGTTCACGGCCTGCACGCGGTCGTAGGCGTCCGGTTCGGTGGTCAGGATGGAGTCGTCGTCGGCGGGCATGATGCCGGCGTTGTTGTAAAGGACGTCGATGCGACCATACCGCTTCGCAGTTTCCGCGTACATCGCCTCGACGCTCCTGGGGTCGCTCACATCGGCCTTGAAGAAAAACGCCTCCCTGCACTCGGATGCGGCCTTCTCCCCCGCTTCCTGGCCGACGTCCGCCACGCATACGCGCGCTCCTTCAGAGGAGAAAAGCAGCGCCGCCTCGCGGCCGATGCCGCCGGCTGCGCCCGTGATCACCGCCACCTTGCCGTCGAGCCTGCCCATCGCCCTAACCTCTCTCGAACAGCCGCTCGCGCTCGTAGGTCGTGACGACCTTGTCGAACATTGCTTGCTCGGTTCGCGCGTAATTCAGATAGTGGTCGACGACGTCGTCGCCGAATGCCTCGCGTGCCATGGTGCCGTTCTCGAGCGCGGTGATCGCGTCGCGCAGCGCGTGGGGAAACCGCTTCACGTCGGATTCATAAGCGTTGCCGGTGAACTCCTTCGGCAGCCGAAGCTTCTCTTCGATTCCACGGATGCCGGCGGCCAGCAGCGCGGCGCAAGCGAGGTATGGGTTGACGTCGGCCCCAGGGATCCGCGACTCGGTCCGCAGGTGCTGGCCGTGGCCGACGATGCGGAAGCCGCACGTGCGGTTGTCGTGACCCCAGGCCAGAGTGGTCGGCGCCCAACTGCCCGCTGCGTAGCGTTTGTACGAGTTGATGTTGGGCGCGAGGAAGATCGCCAGCTCGGAGGCGTACGCAATCTGGCCGGCGAGATATTGCTTGAAGGCCGGTGACTCGCCATCGAATACGTTGCGGTCACGCTTCCACAGGCTCGAGTGGACGTGGCAGGAGCTGCCGATCCAGCGGTGATCCGGTTTGGCCATGAACGTCACCGAGCAACCGCCCTGATGGGCCATCTCTTTGATGCCGTTCTTGTAGATCACGTGGTTGTCGGCCATCGTCAGGGCGTCGGCGAAGCGGAAGTTGATCTCCTGCTGACCCGGCCAGGCCTCCCCCTTCGAGCTCTCGACCTGGATACCGGCCGCCTTCATCCCCTTGCGAACCGCGCGGATGAACGGCTCGTCGTAGGTCGTGGCGAGGATGTGGTAGTCGAGGATGTACGGGACCGAAGGCGTGAGGTCGATGAAGTGCTTGGCGTGCGCCTCGGCGAAGGTCTCCTTGAGGAGGTAGAACTCGAGCTCGGTGCCGAACATCGGCTCGAAGCCGAGCTTGCGCGCCCGCTCGATCTGCGCGCGCAGCACCTGGCGCGGCGATGGCCGCACGGGTTTGCCGTCATGCCCGGCGACATCGCACAAAACCATGGCCGTCCCCTCGAGCCACGGGATGAGGCGCAACGTCGCGAAGTCGGGCACGAGGTCGAAGTCCCCATAACCGGTCTCCCAGCTGGCCATCTGGTAGCCGGCGACCGGGTCCATCTCCATGTCGACCGTCAGGAGGTAGTTGCATCCCTCCGTCGACTCGCCGTCAAACGACGTCTCGACGAAGTACTCCGCGTCCACACGCTTGCCCATGAGCCGTCCCTGCATGTCGGTGAAGGCCACGACGACGGTGTCGATCTCACCCCCGGCGACGAGATGCGCCAGGTGCTCCTTGGTCAACAAGTCAGGACTTCGCGGGCTTCGGTGCTCCGGCCGGCGACCGCTGCGGACGCGTGACGGCCGGTGGCCGCTTGTCCCGCGCCCGTGCGACAAAGCGCTCGAACAACCTCCGGGCCCAAGGAAGGTCGGTGGTCAGCTCTTCGGGGTGGCACTGGACGGCAACGATAAGACCATCGTCCGATTCGACACCCTCCACGGTGCCATCCTCGCCGCGCGCGCTCTGGTGCAGACCCGAGCCCAGCTTCTTGATCGCCTGGTGATGAAGGCTGTTGACCTGGATCGTGTCCTCGCCGGCCGCGTGCGACAGCTCGGAATCCGGCTCGACCTCGATCGTATGGGCCAGGTGGCGGCGGCCGATCGCGCGTGCGTCGTGTTCCTCCAGGTGCTGGATCAGCGAGCCGCCCATCGCCACGTTGATCACCTGCTGGCCGCGGCAGATCCCGAGGATGGGGAGCGCGCGTTCCCGGGCCTGCCGGAAAAGCTCGAGCTCGGTGCTGTCCAGCTCCTTGTCGGTGGGACCGACCTTGTCGTCGGGCTTCTCCCCATAAAAGGACGGGTCGACGTCCCATCCCCCGGGCAAGAGCAGCCCATCCACTTCGGGCAGCTCCTCCGTGCCGGGCAAAACGTCCACCGCCTCCGCACCCGCGGCGACGACGGCGCGCCGGTACGGCATGTAGTGCTCCAACCCCCGCTTGGGGTGGACGGTGATCCCAATCCGCGGCTTCATATTCGTCAGAATGTCGAGTTCAACTGACCAGCGCACCACCGAGCTCGGCTTCGATCTGTGCAAGCTCCTCTGCAGTCCCCTGAACCTTGGGACCCTTGAACCAATTCCTGGCTGACAGCAGCCAGTAACCACCAGAGTAGAGAAGCACGACACCGACTGCCACCGGCGCGTAGTTGAACGTGGCCAAAGTGTTTCCGGGCGCCACCTGAGGCAACACGAAGAGGATGGCGATGAACGCGATCCAGATGACCGCAATCCAGCCGACGACCGCGCTCCACTGCCCGAGCTGCCAGGGGCCAGGCTGGAAGCTTGAACCGGCGAGGCGGCGCAGCAGAATCGGCAGCCCGTAGGCGATGTACAGGCCGATGACGGCGATGGAGGTGA
>JBOHUP010000493.1:0-2159 GCA_050734615.1 Candidatus Dormibacteraceae bacterium
ACGGGCGAGCTCTGCAGCCAGCCGCCGCTGGGAGTGCACGCCACCAGGTTGCCGTGGCGGTCGGCGACCGCCACATGCACGGTGTCGCCGCGGGCCTCTCCCACTGCTTGCGCGCCGGTTCCGGTCCAGTGGCCCGGAGCCACGTGCTGCGCGCCACGCCGAGGTAGGCTCGGCGCGCGGCCGTCCGGAGAGCCCGGCCGCAGCTCGAGCGACGCGTTCAGGCCGACCGCTTTCCGCCGCTCGTCGGCGTAGGCCCGGCTGAGAAGTCCCTGCAGCGGCACATCCGAGAACTCGGGATCCGCGTACCACGCTTCGCGGTCCGCGAAGGCGAGCTTCGCGCATTCGGTGACGAGGTGGACGTGGTCGGCGGTCAGGAACCCTGCAGCCTCGAGGTCGAAGCCGTCGAGAAGCCGAAGCTGCTGCAGGAAGACCGGGCCCTGGCTCCACGGCCCGCACTTGGCGACGGTCCAGCCGCGGAAGTCGGCGGTGACCGGCGCTTCATGGGCGGCCCCAAACCTCGCGAGGTCGGCGCCGGAGAGCAAACCGGCGTGGCGCTCACCGGAGCTGTCCATCAGCTGGATGCGGCAATGACGTTCGATCGCCTCGGCCACGAAGCCGGAGTAGTAGGCGCGCAGCGCCGTTTCGATCTCGCGCTCGCGCCCGCCGCCCGATCCTGTGGCCTCGACGGCGAGGCGCCGCAGGGTCGCGGCCAGGTCCCGGTTGCGGAAGCGCGACCAGGGCTCAGGGACCCCATCACGGAGGTAGATGGCGGCGGAGGCCGGCCAGTGATCGCGAAAGAGCGGCGCCACCATCGCGATGGTGTCAGAGGCCCGCGGCAGCATCGGATATCCGGCATCCGCATAGCCGATCGCGTGCTCCAGGACGTCGGTGACACGCCACGTTCCGTGATCACGCAGGAGTGTCATCCACGCGCCGAAGGCGCCCGGCACGCAAGCCGAGACGAGCCCGGTGCCTGGAATCTCGTCCAGCCCCATCGCGCGGATCCGCTCGATCGAGGCCGACTGGGGCGCAGGACCCTGGCCGCAGATGACCTCGACCTGGCGGCGCGAGAAGTCCCACAACACGATGGGCAGGTCGCCGCCGAGCCCGTTCAGGTGAGGTTCGACGACCTGGAGGACGAAGCCGGCAGCCACCGCGGCGTCGAACGCGTTGCCTCCGCGCTCGAGCACGGACATCCCGCACTGCGAAGCGAGCCAGTGTGTCGAGCTGACCATGCCGAAGGTTCCTCTCAGCTCGGGACGTGTCGTCATGCCCACCCTCAGTAAGCCTCCTGCAGGCCGCCCTGGCGAGCAAAGCCCTCGAGCGCGCGGAACAGCACATATCCGCCGAGAGCCCAGGCGAGGCCGACGGCGAGCTCGCCCGCGAGCAGCCCGGCGACGTGCGGCAGCGAGGCGCCCGCCACGGCTTCCCGAGCGGCCTCCACCCCACGCGTCAAAGGCAGCGAATAGGAGAGGACCTGGACGGCACCCGGCAAGCGGCTGACCGGGAAGTTAATACCGCAGACGATCAGCAGGATGTAGTACACGACGTTGGCCAAGATGATGGCATCCCGCATGACCAGGCCGACGCTCCCGAACATCAGGCCAAGACCCGCCGTCGAAAGTGAGATCACCACCACGCACAGGCCGAGCAGCGGCAGGTTGGCCCGCTGCAGGTCCAGCCCGAAGAGGATGGTCACCATGCCGAGCCCGACGAGCACTGAGGCGATGCCGTCGATCACGTTGACGGTGGCGCGGCTGATAAACGTGACCAGCCGGTTCGCCGGTGAGGCGAGCAGGATGGGCAGCGTGCCGTACTGGCGCTCGTTCGCAACAGTGGCGATGACGCCGAATATCCCCGCGCTGGCGGTGATCTGCAGCGCGTTGCCGATCGCGAAATACAGCGCGTTCTGGCGACCCGTCGCATAAACGCCGAGCTCGACGAAGAAAAGGATCTGCGTCACCGGCAGGATGACCTTGTAGGCGAGGTAACCGCGAAAGCTTGCCCACTGGAACAGCGCGAGGTACTGGAGATAGGTGGAGCGCACGAAGACGGCGACCTCGGCGGCGACGCTCGTCATGCCAGGGCGAGGTCGCCCGAGACGCGCGCGTGCTCCCCGACGAGCCGGTACATGAAATAGGCGCCGACCAGGTACAGGC
>JBOHUP010000494.1:0-4717 GCA_050734615.1 Candidatus Dormibacteraceae bacterium
GCTGACGGCATGGCAACCCGGCGCGATGCGCCGACCAGGCTTGGGGCCCGTACGAATCTGGGACTGATCGTCCTGATCGCCGCCACGTTCTTCACCGGATGGCTGGCGTTCGCGTTCGCGACGGCGCCGGCAAGATGGTCACTGGTCATTCATGCGACGGCGGGCTTTGCGATCCTGTTTCTGCTCCCGTGGAAATCAATGGTCGCCAGGCACGGCATGCGGCGACCGCGAGCGGGCCGTTGGGCGTCGATCTTACTGGCGGTTTTGGTGCTGGCTTCTCTTGCCGCCGGCCTGGCGCATTCAACCGGCATCCTGCTTTCGCTGGGTCCGTTCACTCCCTTGGAGCTGCACGTGGCGGCGGCTCTTGTGGCCTTGCCCCTCGTCATCTGGCATGTTGTGGTGCGACCCATCCGGCTTCGGCCGGCCGATTTTTCGCGGCGCGCGTTTCTCCGGGGTGGCCTGACGGTCGCGCTCGCCGCCGGCACCTACGCCGCCAGCGAAGGCATCGTGCGGGCGGCCGCGCTGCCCGGTGCTGCTCGACGGTTCACCGGATCATACGAAGCGGGGTCGTATCAGCCGCAGCTGATGCCGACGAGCTCATGGCTGTTCGACCCGGTTCCGCAAATCGATGCCGGGTCATGGAGCCTGCGGACTGCCGCGCGAACCTGGTCATACGACCAGCTCCTGGCGTTCGACGATCGCCTCACCGCCACCCTCGACTGCACGGGCGGTTTCTACTCGACGCAGGAGTGGGCGGGCGTGCGGCTCAGCAGGCTCATCGGATTGACTAAGGGACAGAGCGTGCGAGTCGTCTCGAGCACCGGTTATGACCGGCGCTTTCCCCTCGACGAGGCCGGCTCCCTTGTCCTCGCCACTCGCTTTGGCGGGCAGCGGCTGGACCCGGGCCACGGTTATCCACTGCGGCTGGTCGTTCCGAACCGACGGGGCTTCTGGTGGGTCAAGTGGGTCGTGGCGGTTGAGATCGACGACCTGCCCGACTGGTGGCAGTCTCCGTTCCCGCTTCAGTGAGCGAGCGCTACTGGGTCTCCGCGGACGTCATCTCCACCGGAACGCGGATTCCAGTGACGGACAGGATCTGCTCCTCGCCCAGTGAGTCGTCTTTCAAGAGCGCATGAGCGAGGGCGTCGAGCTGCGGCCGGTGCTCGGTCAGAAGCCGCATGGCTTCGGCGAAGCACTCGTCAGCGATCCGCTTGACCTCGGTATCCACATCGCGCGCGGTGGCCTCGCTGTATGGACGTCTCATGCCGAGCCCAGGTCCGGCGCCGTCCTCGGCGAAGGCCAGCGGCCCGATCTTCGGGCTCATCCCCCACCTCACCACCATCTCGTGGGCGATCAACGTCACCTGCTGAAGGTCGTTGGCGGCACCCGTGGACACCGCGCCGTACACGAGCTGCTCCGCTGCACGACCGCCGAGGGCACCGACGATCCGCGCTCGCAGGTAGTCCTCGCCATAGTTGAAGCGATCATCGATGGGGCTCTGGATCGTCACGCCAAGGGCTCCGCCGTGGGGAATGATCGTCACCTTGCGCACGGGATCGGCCCCGGGTACGAGTAGCCCGAGCAGGGCATGACCTGACTCGTGATACGCGATACGCTCGCGATCGCTCGGCGAGAGCATGAGATGGCGCTCGGTGCCGAGCAGGATCCTGTCGATCGCCTCAAAGAAATCCGCCGGGGAAACAGCGGTCTCCCCTTTGCGGGCTGCTCCGAGCGCCGCTTCGTTGACCAGGTTGCGGAGGTCCGCGCCCACCAATCCGGGCGTGGCCCCAGCGATCTCGTCGAGGTCGACCTCCGGCGCCAGCGGCACCTTGGCGGCGTGGATCTTCAAGATCGCGGCGCGCCCACGCCGGTCTGGTGGCTGCAGCGTCACACGCCGGTCGAACCGCCCCGGCCGCAAGAGCGCCTGGTCCAGGACATCTGCTCGGTTCGTGGCGGCCAGGACGATCACACCCTTGCCCGGCTCGAAGCCGTCCATCTCGGTGAGGATCTGATTCAGGGTCTGTTCCTGCTCGTCGTTGCCGCCAATCCTGAACCCCGAGCTGCGGCTGCGCCCGATGGCGTCGAGCTCGTCGATGAAGATGATGGCGGGCGCCGCCGCTCGCGCTTTCGTAAACAGGTCGCGCACGCGCGAGGCGCCGACTCCGACGATGGCCTCGACGAACTCAGATGCGGATTGGCTGAAGAACGGGACCTTCGCCTCTCCGGCCACGGCCCGGGCGAGCAAGGTCTTGCCCGTGCCGGGAGGTCCGATCAGCAGGACGCCTTTCGGGACCATGCCCCCGAGCCGCTCATACTTCTGCGGTTCGCGAAGGAAATCGACCAGCTCCTGCAGCTCCTGCTTCACCTCGTCGATGCCGGCGACGTCGGCGAACGTGGTGCCGGGGCGTTCGGGATCATACAGACGAGCCTTGCTCTGACCGAATGCGCCAAGAATTCCGCCGGCTCCCCCCGCGCTCGCGGCACGGCGGAGGAAGTAAAGGACCACGAGAACGATCAACAGCGTCGGCCCAAAGCTCAGGAGCAGGGTTTCCCAGAACGGCGGGGGTGGGTTTTCCGGCTTGGCGTTGATGGTCACCCCGTGCTGCTCGAGCAGGGGCTCGAGGCTGTCGTCGGCAAAGGACGGGCGCTGGGTTGTGAAATGAGTGGCGCTCACGGCGGTACCCGATTCCTTGACCGCGGCCTTGGTGACACCCGTGATCGAGTCGCCGGTGGTCGTCACGCTGATCACGTTGTCGGCTGCGATCTGCTGCTTGAACACGTTATACGGCAGGGTTACTGTGGTCGGTTGCGCGGGTGCGAAAAATACGTTGGTGATGATGACGTTGGCGAGCAGGATGATCCCAAGGGTCAACCACAGGCTGGTCGAGCGCATCGGGTTCCGGGCCGAAGGCGGACGCGGGCGCCCGTCGCGCGCATTCGGGGCCGGACCGGAAGAAGACCGGGCGTTGATTCCCATTGCCTCTAGAGGTTAGATGGCCGCCGGTGATCGTGCGGCGCAGAGGCTGGCTCAGACCTGGCCGACGACCGGATGCCGCTGGACCCGCCACAACACTGAAAACCTGTCGATAACATTCCAGCGGTGGATGTTTGATGAGCTCGACGCGCAAACCTGAAAGGCGGGCACTCGTTACCGGTGGGACCGGATTTATCGGTAGTTACGTGGCCAGGTTGCTCAGCGAACAGGGCCGCACGGTGTCCATGCTCGGCCGCAGCCGGCACCTGTCCGCCGAGACCAGGTTCGTGCTTGGGCCCTGGGCTGATCGGGTCAGCGTCCACGAAGCCGCCATCGAAGACTCCAAACGGATCACTGAGCTGATTCAAGATCTCATGCCCACTGAGATCGTCCATCTGGCCGCGATCGTCGACCCCCCCGCCCTGCAGGAAAATCCCGCCCTGGCCTTCACCGCCAACGTCGGAGGCACCGTGACCGTCCTCGAGGCTGCCCGCCGGTTTCACGTCGAGCGGGTCGTTTTCTTTTCGTCGATCGGGGTCCTGCCGCCGATCCAGTACGAGCCCATCGACGCCGCCCACCCGATCATCCTGCCGCGTCATGGTCCGGGCAGCGGCGCATACGGGGCAGCCAAAGCTGCGGGAGAGCTCTTCTGCCTTGCGTACCAGCAGAGCTTTGGGCTGAACGTCCGCATCGTCAGGCCCTCGGCAACCTATGGCTTTGGCATGAGAAGCCACTCCGCGAACTACATGAAGCAGTTCGTCGAACCGGCAGTGCGAGGCCAGCCGGTCAAGCTGGCGAGTGGAGGATCTCTGCCCCGCGACTACACGCACGTGCTTGACGTGGCAAGCCTGAGCCTTGCCGTCCTCGAGGCCGGAGACGATACGGATCGTGTCTTTTTTGCCGCGACCGGCGAGCCGTTGGTCACGGCCGCGGAGTGCGCGAACATCGTGCGCGAGCTCGTGCCGGGCAGCGACATCGAGATCGGCCCCGGGCTGTCCGACGAAGACCGGTTGGAGGTGTCGTTCCGGGGCGTCTTGTCAATCGACAATGCATGGCAGCAGCTCGGATGGAAGCCGAGGTATCGCTTGCTGCGTGAGGGGATCGCCGAATATATCGACCGTTACCGAGAGTTCATGAGTGGAGAGCCATCCGGCTACGGATAGCATCTGGGAAGAGATGAGTGCCGACCCTCACCGGAATGACGCACAGGATGATGGAGGCAGATGAGTCGCCCCACCGCATGAACCAAGTAGCGCCGACACGGATGGCTTCCAGCGTTTGATCGCGACCGCCTCGAACCGCGGCGCATTCACGGCCACACCTTGATCGGGACGCCCGGCTGGCTGCGCACCGGAAACGGTCCCGGCCGGTCACGGATGAACTTCTCGTCGACACCGGCTTTCGCATAATCGTCTCGTCGCGCCTCCAGCGGCCAGTCGACTCGGCGGACCTCGACAGTGATCGCCGGCCCGATATCGATGATGCTGTACGCGGGTCGTGGATCCGTATCGTTCGATCCGCTGATCGCCCCCACACTCATCAGGGCGCGATCGCCGACCCTGCGCTGGTACGGCGTGTGGATATGGCCGTAAACAAGGAGACCTGCGCCGGCTTCGCTCACCATCCTCTGCGCGGTCTTCTCGTCGGCGTCAGGCAGGACGACTTCCTCCGTGCTCCACGGCGTTGCGTGAACCAGGACTACGGCTCCAAAGTCGAACCGGCACAGCTCGATCGAGATGGGCA